>DAOVLD010000151.1 GCA_030631445.1 Bacteroidota bacterium | reverse complement strand
CTTCAAAGGATCTGGTATATAAGGAAGAACTGGAAGAGCTAAAGAAAAAAATGACTATCCATCTCTCAGTAGATAATGAGGAACCGGATTGGAAAGAATTTGTCGGATTTGTTCCTAATAATGTAATGGATAAGAAACCTTCGCCGGAAAATGCAATAGCTGTCACCTGTGGTCCTCCTGTTATGATCAAATTTGTTATTAAATCACTGAATGATCTGGGATTTCAGGACGACCAGATTTATACAACTGTCGAAAATAAAATGAAATGCGGTATAGGAAAGTGCGGAAGATGTAACATTGGAGAGCATTATATTTGTAAAAACGGTCCTGTATATTCATGGGCTGTTCTGAAAACTTTACCACAAGAATATTAATATAGAAAAAAAAATTATAAATATATTGTAAAGCATGAAAGAGAATAAGAGTATAATGGATAGAATTGCTGATGCAGCCAAGTCAGTAACTACGGGTGTTGATGCGAAAGATATTGAATATTGGGTTACTATCTACATAATGGGAAGGGAATATAAAGTTCCTGCTGACCTTACTATATTGACTGCTATGGAATATGCAGGATACAAATTTGTAAGAGGGGTGGGATGCAGACAAGGTTTTTGCGGTGCTTGTACTACAATATACAGGAAAAAGGGTGATTATAAATTACAGACTGGTATGGCATGTCAGACAAGGGTTGAGGACGGGATGTATCTGGTCCAAATACCTTTTGTCCCTGCAGAAAAAGCTAACTATGATATTGAAAAAGAAAAATATGCTGTCTCTATATTTTTCAAACATTATCCTGAAATTGCAAAGTGTCTTTCCTGCAATACTTGTACCAAAGCATGTCCCCAGGATTTGGAAGTAATGGATTATATTCAGGCAGCAATCAAAGGTGATTTTGAGAAAGTTGCTGAAGAATCTTTTGACTGTATCCAATGTGGACTATGTGCAATCAGGTGTCCTTCAGAGATTGTACAATACCACATAGCCCAATTAGGCAGGAGAATGTTTGGAAGATATGAAAACCCGGAACCAGAACATCTTAAGAGAAGGGTTAAAGAAATAGAAGATGGTAAATTCAATAAGGAAATGGATAAAATTATAAGTGCTGCAAAAAACGAACTCGAAAAATTATATGCTGAACGAGTAAGAGAATCAGACTAACAATAAGGAGAAAAAAAATGGCTGAAATGAAATTTATAAGAGGCTACCCGGAATATATGCGTGAGCTTATAAAAAAGGTAGAACAAACAAGGATGAAAAGGAAAGACTATACACATCCGGCTTTAAGTAAAGAAGGAAGGGAGGAAGTACTTAAACTTCACCCCGATTTTGCTCCAGGTGGTAAAAGGAAAATATCAATTGGTCCGAATAAGGGCGAAATCGGTCCTACTGAAGTAGTAGATTTGCTTGAGGCTTATCCTCTTATTGAGAAAAAGGATATAGATCTTTCCAGGACAGATTATAGTCCGGAAATTCTGATAATAGGAGGAGGGCTTGCAGGAACAACAGCGGCTCTATGGGCAAACAACAGTGGTGTTGCTTCAAAAGATATCCTTCTTACAAATAAGTTAAGACATGGTGATGCCAACTCAATAATGGCTGAAGGAGGAACTCAGGCTGCGGATAGGTCCAATGATTCTTTAAAAAAACATTATATAGATACCATGGGAGGAGGTCACTTTGCCAACAAACCAGATGTCCTTAGAGCATTGGTGGAGGATGCTCCTTTTATAATGGACTGGCTTCTGAAATTAGGGGCAATAATCGACCGGGAAGATAATGGCGATTTTGTTGAGAAATGGGGAGGAGGCACATCAGTAAGGAGGCTGCATTCCTGCAGAGACTATACTGGTCTTGAGGAATTTAGAGTAATAAGAGATGAATTCCGAAGTAGAGAAATCCCTTGTATTGAACACTACCCTACGGTTGAACTATTAACAGATGGTGAAAATAGAGTTACCGGCACAATTCTCTGGAACATTGAAACAGGGGAGTATAAAATAGTAAGAGCTAAAGCTACTATCCTTGCCACAGGTGGTTTTGGGAGACTTCATATAAGAGGTTTTCCTACTACCAACCATTATGGCGCTACCTGTGATGGGGTTGTTCTGGCATATCATGCAGGTGCAAAATTGAGAGACGTTGATACAGTGCAGTATCATCCAACTGGCGCTGCCTATCCAATCCAGATAGTTGGTTATCTGCTTACTGAAAAGTTAAGGAGTACAGGAGCTCAGCCGGTAAATAAAGATGGAGAAGCATTTGTATTTCCCCTTGAACCAAGAGATATTGAAGCATCCACATTTATAAGAGAATGTTACGTTAGGAACAAAGGGATCGTAACTCCTACAGGTCTGAGAGGTGTCTGGCTTGATACTCCTCTTATCGAAATCAAGAACGGAGAGGGATATATAGAAAAAGCCTTCCCCGGAATGAAAAGAATGTTTGACAGGTTTAATATCGACATAAGAAAGGATCCTGTGCTTGTATTTCCAACACTCCATTACCAGAATGGAGGGGTAGAAACAACCCCCTGGGGAAAAACAAGTCTTGAAGGTCTCTGGGTAGCAGGTGAGGTATCTGGTGGAGTACATGGCAAGAATAGACTTATGGGAAATTCAACCCTTGACACTATGGTATTTGGAAGGAGAGCAGGAATTTCTACAGCAGAATATATAAAATCGGGTAAAAGCGCCGGGAAATTAACCCTTGAACACACAAAAAAATATGTAAACCAACTTAAAGAGGCTGGAATAAAAACCAAGAGAAGAGCTCCTATACTTCTTCCGGAATACAGGGGTAAAGCAGCATTAGCCAGGATGATAGATATATTCTGATACTAAATAGAAAAATAATCTAATGATTTCTAATAAATATAGTATGCTATTTCAATGAAATTCCAATCGCATAATGGATTATATTGAAATTAATATGCCAAATTTGAATGATTGTGTAATAAGTCTGAGGTTAAGTCCCGAAAATTAGTTCCCGGGGCACGGTTTGGCATTTATCGTAACCCGGCTCCCGTTTGGGCTAAAAATTATCAAGACACTCTTAATTCGAACTCAGATTAATCAATTTGATAAGGTTGTTTGCAGTTTTTTCTGCTTCGGCAGAAAAACCTTCGCCGAATGAAATTATTTTTGGTTGGATGCCAAGTATCAGGACGGGCATTTTAAAAAGTGTAGAGATCCTGCTTAAAGAAATATTGTGTGTGTGTAATGTAAAATCTTTTATTTGCTCGACTGGTAAAAGACTGTAATGCCCTGGTTCCTTTTTCAGATCAACACAATCGATAAGGACTAAAATATCAGGATTTAATTTGTTGATTTTTCCAATATAATTTTCGATACTGAGTTCAACGGTAAGTGAGGAAATATATGCGGACGGTTTAATATTATTACTGATATAAACGCCTATTCCATCGTCTAACCTGAGGACATTACCAATGCCAACGAAAAGAACCTTGCCGGATTCTTTCTTCAGCAGTTTATTTAAGTCAACGGACATTTAAAAAGAAGTTTTTACCAGGACTTTTCTCAGGCAGTTAGGGCAGATGATATTAAACATATCTTTTCGTTTCAACTCATCTCTGACCTCAACTGAGGTTTCTTCTTTGGTAGCAAGTTTCAGGGTTTCATTAAGTATATTTAAGTTAAGGATAGAGGAATAGGCTTTTGGTCCAAGTTTTTTATGAAGATATATGATATGTTCTTTAGTAGTGATAACGGTACCACAATTTTCGCAAAGGAGCAGTTCTTTTTCCTGTGTTTCGATCAGTTCCTCCCTGTTGAAATTGGCAAGGTCATAGATCTGGTTAGATAGTTTTACACCTTTATTGGTAATACAATGATCCTGACATTGACCACAAAAAATACAAAGACCGTAATTTCGTTTTATAGTTCTCGTTTTGTTTTCCTTATCATCTGTGAAAGTTATGGCTCCGGAAGGACAGACATTAGCACAGGTTTCGCAGCCAACACAATTTGCATCATCCACTTCCGGTTTTCCCCGGAAATTTTCAGCAGGTGTATGAGGTTTTTTTGGAAATTTAGTGGTATATGCTGGTGTTACCAGGGAATAAATAGCTTCTTTTAATTCTCTTAATTTAGGATACTTCATTTAACTTCGTTTTTTTCATCTGTTTCAACTTGTTCCTTATAGTCGTCTTTTATTGGCTGATCACCTATTTTTACACCAAAAATATAAGATCCTCTTATAAGAGCGTGTGCTGCCACTGATGCTGTAAGGAATAACAAAGGAATTGTAATAACAGCTTTAATTCCTGCTTCGCTAAAACCAAAAAAGAATAACATACCAAGTAACATACTGGATGTTCCTAATGTAACACATTTGGTTCCTGCCTGAAGCCGGTTATAAACATCTGGAAACCGGATTAGACCGATACATCCAAAAAGGTTAAATAACAAACCTATAAAAAGTAATATGACACCTATTATACTATTCATTTAATTTTCTTTTACTTAAATATTTAGCAAGAGTTAAAGTTCCTACAAAACTTAATATGACCCATGCAATCCCAATATCTATCATAAACATTCTACCGGTAATAATGGCCAGGACAACACATATTCCTACTACAAGAATTCCGAAAATATCAATTCCTACCATTCTGTCAGGGATAGTTGGACCTCTGGCTATTCTGTACAAGCAGAAAAAACACAATCCTATCTGGGCGTAAAGTATTATGTGTAATAAAGTATTCATTCGAAAATTCGTTTTAAATAATTTTCAAATTTGCCGGAAATTTTTTTGCTGTAAACCTCCGGATCTGTACTATGGATGTAAATCCAATGTATATAGATAAAATCTTCAATTATATCAACTGTAATTGTGCCGGGTGTCATTGTGATTGATGCGGCGAGTATTGTTCGTCCGATACCGGTTTTTAAATTAAGCTTAACCTTAACAATACCAGGTTTTATCGGCATGGCAGGATGAATCACACGATATGCAACGTCGAAGTTTGCTTTAAGACATTCCCATAAAAATACAAAGGTGTAAACGAACAACCAGAAATATCTGTGAGGATGAAAAAATTTCTTTACATCGTTTACAAAATATTTACCAAAAAACAGTATTGTTATTAGTGAGGCTACGGCTCCAGTTATTATATTGGCAGCTGATAACTCAAAAGTCAAAAGTAACCAGAAAAGAAACAGTATCAGGAAAAACGTAATATACTTCATATTCAAATATCCTTTATTGTTGATGAATAATCCGTTGTGTTCATTAATATATCAACCACCGGGGTGAGCACGGT
>DAOVLD010000092.1 GCA_030631445.1 Bacteroidota bacterium | reverse complement strand
TATCCTGAACCTGGATGAATGAATCGGCTGCAGATAATTTTACCATTACATTACCGGCATTTTCATTACCGGCATTTTCTACAGTAAGGGCAATTCCTATAGTTTCACCATAATCAGCAATGTGATCGTAATTTCCGGCAGTGTCTTCCAGAATATGGTTTTTATAAGTAATGTAAGGGCCATTATCCGCAACAATGCTCAAAGTGTCAATAAATGGTTTTCGATTTTGTTTGGTAATTACCAGTTCAGCATGTTTTACTGAGTCAACAGGCAGAAACTCGAGTATAGCAACACCTGATGCATCAGTGTAGGTTGCATCCAGTAATTTACCGTCAATTGAAAGAGCAGCATAAGCATTTTGTTCGCATTGAAAATGAAGATTATAAACACCTACAGGCAATGTATCCGGTACAGTTACTACCATTGGATCAGGAACAGAAAAATATACCATTAGAGATGGGTCGCCTAACAGAGTATATATCTCCCAGTAATATTTACTACGTATTGAATTACTTTCTGTAACTGCAAGATTCCCGGCATATATCATTTGCCCCTGGGTTGTGTACCAGTCTGTTTCCGGTTCTCCGTTATCATGAAATGCGCGGTCGTACATTCCCAATCCGGTTTCTTCATATGTCGGGTTGGCTTTTATTGGTCCAATACCAACAGCCCAGTAATAGTCTTCATCCCAGAATGATTCGTTTGTACACCCGATATATCCAAGGGCTCCTTTTCCTTCAGCCCTGACAAGTGCTTCAGCTAAACAATTATCCAGATGGAAAGTTGTAGTAGAGCAGGCATTGCCGATCATCAAAGGATATTTACTCAAATTTTTGAGGCTGTCAATATCATTAATATGAAATTGTGGGCTTAACCACCGGTTGTATTCCCCATGCCCTGTATAATTCACAAACCCAACACCATCACTTATATTTTTAATAATACTATCAGCACTACTCCCTGACTCCGGGTAAAAGTATGTATTAGAATTGAAACCATGAACAGGGTTGAAATAATAGTTGGTTTCGTAGTAGATCTGCCCATTTCCCCAGACTGAGGCATAGGAGCCATCCATACCTGCAATCATTACTACCTCATCAAGAAATGAAGGGTCGGGGAACAGATATTGTTCATATTCCATGATCTTATCAATTTGCGGGATAAGCTCCGATGTGTCCCTGGCTGAAAGACGACCGTAGAAAACGTCCGGCAGATAGTCTCCGGAACCATCGTATTCTGCATAGTAAAGATCAGTTACCTGTCCTGAAGACTGAGATGTTGGTATTTGTTCAACATCACCAACGATCAATAAAAACGTTGGAGCGGGATCATCAGGCGTGGCAGATGTATAAATTCCTTTTAATGTATCCTTCAACTCCTCACGTGTGGTGCCTGCACCATTTTCTCCGGTGTATAACTCGATTACATTAAATCCTTTCCGTGTTTTCCATTTAATAAAAGGTTGAAGAATATCGTGAAATATCGTATCTGAGAGGATGATATATTTAACAGGTTTTTCAATACCCGGGCTTTTTGTCTCTTCCGCTTTGTAGTTAAGGATTTTGCTGAGAGTTCTTTCAAATATCCGGCTTTTATATTTATTTTTTAACAATTTATCCTGCTCTATATCGGGATTCTCAAAAATAATTTCGATATCAGCTTCATAAACAACTTTCAATATATTGGAAACAGGATTATACCGAAATGGAGCTATTTGTAATCCTGCTATTCTTCGTCCCCGTATATTTCCTATTTCTTTTACTTCAATAAATTTATCCTTATTGAACTTGTTAATAGAATAAAATGGTTTGTTATATAAAAATTCAAGACTATCTGAAACTATTTGTTTTTGTCTGGATGGCTGTGATGGAAATATTTTGGTCTGTATACCATATTGTGCCAGTGAAATTTCCTTCTCTTTTACCGATTTTAGTACTATTCTTATTTCTGCTCCTGCCGGGATATTTATTAATTTGTTCAATTCCGGTAATTCCGGAAATCCTTCATTATAGTTTGTCTGAAAACCTTTAGCAATCAATCTAATAAAGTCTCCTTCACAAGTGTTCACGGGAAGAAGATCATACGAGGATAATTTAAATCGTATTTTGAGGGAATTTATATCGTTTGATATAATATTCAAACTGTTTGCTTCAGGAGTAAGGTTGACCCTGGTTGAAATTTGAGCATAATTATTCCATATAAACAAACAGAAAAAAAGTAATTGAAACCCAATAATTTTTTTAACCCTCATTATTAACCCGTTACTATTAATAAAGAAGTTGATTATATTTGTGCTAGCAAAATTTAAATATAATAAATTTTTCCTTATTTTTATTAGGCTAAATTTGCAATGATATTATTTTAATTACCGGTTCAACCTCACATCATGAAAAGATTAATAATAATTGCTGGAGTATTTATTTGTTTATCACTATTTTCTTATACACAGGATGCTGTTAAAGTATACAGAAAGGGTTTACCTTTTCTGAAAAATTATTCTCCTGATGAAACAGGTGCGGGTTCTCAGAACTGGGCTGTTATAATGGATAATCGCGGTGTGATGTATTTCGGTAATGGAGAGAATGGGGTTATCGAATTTGATGGTGTGAACTGGAGAAACATCCCAATCTCAAATAATTCTATGGTCTTATCTTTAGGGGTTGATGATTATGGTACAGTATATGTCGGAGCTATTGCAGAAATAGGATATTTACGACCTGATAATTTGGGCAAACTTCAGTATAATAGCCTTATTAACAAAATTGATACTGCTTCCCGCAATTTTAATAATGTCCTGAAAACATTTTTATTTAAAGATCATATATATTTTTGCACTGTGCATCGTATTTTCAAATATTCTCCAGACACTGATTCATTGACAGTTATTAATATGAATGACTTTGGTTTTAAGCATGGCATTAGAAGCTTTTCTGTAAATGGTCGGATATATCATGGAGATTATGGAGCGGGATTGCTTGAGCTTGATGCTGATACATTAAGGGTTGTTAAAGGAGGAGACTACTTCCATGTGCATGCTATTATGGGGATGATACCCGGTGAAGATAATAAAATCTGGATTGGATCTTATAAGAAAGGGATTGTTTTATATGACCCGGAAACAGGGAATATTGAAGAAAATATTATATCTGCTGATGTAAATAATTACATAAAAGAAAAAGCGTTGTCCCAGGTTATTTCAATGGGAAATGGCAAACTGGGATTAGCTACTTTGTTTGGCGGATTTTTGATTATTGATAAGGAAGGTCAGATTATCCAAGAATTTGATAAAAGTAACGGGCTGCAGGATGAAACGGTATATTCTTCATATGTTAACCCTTCACAACCTTCTCAATCTCCTCTTTGGCTCACTTTAGATATTGGTATTGCCAAGCTTGAAATTAATTCTCCTTTAACCAAATTTTCTGAATCATCAGGTTTTAAGAATAATATTAATGATATTATTCAATATAAAGGAAAAATATTTATATGCACAATTTCAGGTGTTTACTATATAGAGGGTGAAAAGTTGGTAAGCTTTAAAAAAGTAAGGAATATAAACACTTCAGCATGGTCATTTCTGAAATTTGATGCAGGAGGAACGATTCCGGAACGGCTTCTGGTCGGAAGTTCTGAGGGATTATTTGATATCTCCGGGATAGAAAAGGGGATTCTGATTGATCAAAATGTAGTGGGCATCAAACCTCAGGGGCGAAAATACTTTATCTTTGAGTTGGCCGGGTCATCTACTAATGGAAACAAAATTTATCTCGGCACAAACGATGGTTTGATAATCCTTGAATATGAGAATGGAACCTGGTATCAAGCATATCAAAAGATTTTCAATCAGGAAATCAGGTCGGTTTTTGAGGATAATAATAGCCGGTTATGGCTAGGTACCTCATTAAATGGAATAAAAATGATGGATTTTTCAAACCAGGTGGATACTGTTATCATTACTTTTACCAGTGAAGATGGATTGCCAAGGAATGATAGAAATTATATTTCAAAACTTAGAGATAAATTATATTTCGTTACGTCAGCAGGCCTGTATAGCTTTAACGAAACAGAGGAAAAATTTGAACCGGATTCGACTTTTGGCAACAGGTATTCCAGTGGAGAGATGGGGATATTCCGTATGATTAAAGCTGCAAATGGTGATTTATGGTTCAGCCTGCAGAATGAAAACAGTAAGTGGGTTGAAGTAATGAAGAAAAATCCTGACGGAACCTATGAACAGGATCCCTCTTTAAAAAGACTTCCAAATAAATCAATTGATGCTATTTATGATGATGATAAAGGAAATGTTTGGATGGGAGTATCAAATGAACTTTATAAATATGATAGAAACTTTAAGAAGGATTTTTCAATACCTTATAATACAATAATACGTCAGGTTAATATTAGTGAAGATTCTGTGGTGTTTTACGGAACAAATTATTCTACTACAGAAAATGGACGATTGCGTGTTGATTTATCACAGCCAGAGGAATTAGCTCAGGAGATAAATTACAAGTATAATAATTTTACTTTCCAATGGGCAGCACTATTTTTCGAACAGGAAGAGGCAACGTTATACCGTTACTGGCTTGAAGGATATTCTGATGAATGGACAAGATGGAATGAAAAAACAGATTTTACTTTTACAAACCTGCGGCAGGGCCATTATATATTCCATGTTCAGGCTTTGAATGTTTTCGGAATTGAAAGCACCTCGGCTTTGTATACATTTACTATATTACCACCATGGTACCAGACAGTTCTTGCATATATTGGATATATAATAATTGCCATAATAATTATTATAGTCATTGTTAATTTGTATACACGCAGGCTTAGGAATGAGAATATTCGACTTGAAGGTATTATCTTAGAACGGACTGCTGAGATACGAAAACAAAAAGAAGAACTGGAAGATAGTATATTGTATGCCAGAAGGATACAAAGAGCCATGTTGCCATCGAAAAATATCCTGGAAGAGAATTTCCCGAGCCACTTTATCTTATTTAAACCAAGGGATGTTGTTAGTGGCGACTTCTACTGGATGGCCAAACGCGAAGGCAAAGTATTTATTGTTGCAGCCGATTGTACAGGACATGGTGTTCCGGGAGCCTTTATGAGTCTTTTGGGAATTTCGTTTTTGAATGAGATAATCTCCAAACCTAAGATCGAAAAATCAAACGAGATGCTGGATGATTTGAGGGAATACGTGATGACATCTCTTAAACAAACAGGGGAAGGGGAAGATGAAACTAAAGATGGAATGGACCTCTCATTGATTATCCTGGATAAGCAAAATAAAACTGTCCAGTTCTCAGGCGCTTATAATCCTCTGTATTTAGTCCGGGAGCTTACTTCAGATGAGAAAACGAAATTGAAAAATTATGATGAGCTGGACTTATCAAAAGGTTCACTTAATAATGATGATTACATTCTTGAACAAGTTAATGCAGATAAGATGCCAATTGGTATCTCGGTAAAGAAATTTGACCACTTTAGTCGTCAAGAAATTGATTTAGAATCAGGACTATCACTTTATATGCTTTCTGATGGTTATGTTGATCAGTTTGGCGGACCGCTAGGAAAGAAATATATGTCCAGGAGATTTAAGAAACTTATCCTGGATATACAAGATAAGTCTATGGAGGAACAAGGAAAGATACTGGATGAAACTCTTGTCGAGTGGATTGGGGATCTGGATCAGATTGATGATATCCTGGTTATTGGTCTTAAAATGGAATAAATGAGTTGAGTAAGTTGAGTAAGTTGAGTAGGTGAGTAAGATGAGTTTCCCCCTATTACACAATATCAGGTATCTCAAGATTGGTCATTTCTTTGGTAACATTAAAGTCATATTCAGGATATTCGTATAGCGACATTCTTTCTTCTGTTTCGCCGATAGAGTATCCGTACAGGTCTTTATATTCTGAGGTATCTTCACCCATTTTTTGTAGTTGGTCCAAATATTCCTTTATTGCTTTAGATTCGATAATAATAACTTTCCCCATTTTATGGATAATCGGACTATGGCTTCTGGTCGGATCATGATTGAATTCCAAAATCCTCCGTCCATAACGGGTAATGCCAATCGTTCTGAATGTAAGGCTCTTACCAACACCGGGAAGATTAAGTACATTTCTATCTGTTGCCAGGAACGGGATGTTACATTCTTCTTTGATCTTTGCAATTTGATTTTTTATTTCTTTTGGTTTAGATGGGAGTTTTGCTATAGTTTCGCAATATTGAGGAGGTATTTTCCCTGCAATTTTTTCTTCTGTTTGTTCTTGCAGAGCCCTTGAATTGGTAGCAAAACTATGATAATTTTCCATGTAGCCCTTCACGGAAAATGTATAATATGAAAGCACTCCAAGCTCGTTAAGTACTTTTCTTAGTTTATTAGTATGTCCTCTTCTTGAAGATGCCGCAGTGAAAACAGTCTGGTTGGTTATCATCCACCCGGCTTCAATCAACGTATTAATCGCTTTTTTTGCCATAAGTGTTATCTCCATAGCAGATTCAAAATGGGTTTGAATGACAAATTGCTTAATGCCAACCTTACTGGCTTTTTCTTTAAAATCAGCCAGTACCTTTTTAAATTTGTTGTCTATTCGCATTGGCAGATATACAGGCAGGCGGGTTCCTAACCTGACCTTGATTATTTCAGCATGTTTTTTACCTTCAGGACGTTTTTTATTAGCTTCTTTTTTCCTGACAGCCATATTATAAATACTATCAAGTAGATCTTTTAGCGACTGATCTGAAGCCATTAAGGCATCGCCACCTGTAATAAGAATATCTCTAAGCTGGGAATCGTTTTCAAAGTATTGTAACAATTCTTCCTGCTTATCTTTCCATTTTTTCCTGGGTTTTAATTTATCCAGATCAAAATTAAGATACCCGCTCTGAAAATCGAACATTCTCTGACATGAAGAACATAGTCCGCCACATGCCCGTCCCATTGTATCCGGGATAAG
>DAOVLD010000080.1 GCA_030631445.1 Bacteroidota bacterium | reverse complement strand
GTCAACCGGGCGTATTTTCTTACCCCGGACATCCACTTCCTCGTATGAAAAGAAGCCGGTTTCACGAAGCACTCTTAAATATTCCACTGTTCCCGGGTATCTCAGGGTTTTTTCAATCATATCCGGGATCTTTACTGTTTTCAAAAGTGTACGCAGTCCATCTGAATTCCAGGATTCCAGGGTTCCTACTTTATCAAAATACACCAGTTCGGTATCAGACAGGGCTTCTTTTACAACAAGTCCTCCATTTTCTACATACCGTGCAGGACGCACATATTCTTCAATCATATCAACAGGTGAAAAAACGGCTTTATATTCAAACGGCCACTCCCTGATTACCGGTAATCCTCCAACAAGACATTCATATTTTATGACCTCAACAGATGCATAATAATACCCCAAAATAATATTTCCCATACCTGGGGCAACTCCTGCATCTATTACCACTGAAACCTTTTTTTCTTTAGCCAGTTTTTCCAGCTTAAAAGGGTCTTCAGGAAAGAATGAGATATCAACAATATCTTTCCCGGCAAGAATAACATTTTTCACTGTATTGTATCCCATAAACCCGGGAACAGCACCAATTACAAGGTCAAAACCATCTACTGCTTCAGCCACTTTTTCTTTCGTGGAAAGATCAGTCCGTTTTATTTTTATTCCATGTTCCCTGCTTAATTTCTGCAGTGGTTCTTCCCTGATATCAACAGTTGTTACATCAAATTTTTTACTTAAATCAATAGCAATGGCATTACCAACAAGTCCGGCGCCAAGTACAACAACTGTCCCTTTTCCCATAATTTACCAGTTTTAGTCTGCATTATTCATGCAGAAGATAAAAGACAAAAGTTCACCCTGTGAAATAATTTTGCAAGCAAAATTACTTCGTATTTCACAGGGTAGAAAGAATAAAGTGAAACAGAGCATAAGAAATTCAATTTGTGAACCGGAACGAAGTGGATCTCACCGAAGGTAATTAATCAGGTTAGATCAACTCATTATAGTTCCAACAATTGTAGCAGATAATAATGATGCAAGTGTACCTGCAAGAAGGGCTCGCATGCCAAATTTAGATAATAAAACCCGCTGATTAGGGGCAAGTGATCCAATACCACCAATTTGTATCCCTATTGATGCAAAATTTGCAAAACCGCAAAGCATGTAAGTAGCCATTATTATTGATTTATTAGAGAGGACACCCAGGTTTTTCAAATCTGCCAGACTTATATATCCCACAAATTCTGTCATAATTATCTTTTCTCCAAGCAATCTTCCCATAAGCGTTATATCTTCCCCCGGCACTCCGATCAGCCACATCACCGGTGAGAATACATATCCCAGAACAAATTGCAACGATAATTCGTTAAACTGTCCATTAGTCTTTTCAGCAATGATCTCATTCAAATTTGTCCAGCCTCCGACCTTCATCATTACAAAATTGAACAGGGCAATAAACGCAAGAAAAACCAGTAACATAGCAGCAACATTCACAGCAAGCCTGAGGCCCTGAGAAGTTCCGTTCGATACTGCATCCAAAACATTGCTTCCAACCTCATCCCTTGAAATTTCAACATCTTCCCCTACATCTTCAGTTTGCGGAACCAGTACTTTTGAAATTACAATTGCACCGGGGGCAGCCATCACTGAAGCTGCAAGGAGATGTTTTGCAAATATCAGCCGCTGAACAGGATCACTCCCTCCCAGGAATCCGATATACGCTGCCAAAACCCCTCCCGCGAGTGTTGCCATTCCACCTGTCATTACCAGCAATATTTCCGAACGGTTCATTTTAGGCAAATATTCTTTGATCATCAGGGGTGATTCAGTCTGCCCAAGGAATATATTTCCCGCAACTGAGAGGCTTTCAGCACCTGACAACTTCATTATTTTTGTCATCACCCATGCCAGACCATAAACAATCTTTTGAATTATGCCATAATAAAACAATACCGAGGTAAGTGCCGAGAAGAATATAATTGTTGGAAGGATCTGAAACGCAAAGATCATCCCGTATTTGTCCAAATCCAGAAATTCACCAAACAGAAATTCACTTCCAACTTTAGTAAAATCCAGTATTTTTACGAATATTTTACCGACAAATTCAAAAATAAGACGTATCACCGGCACATAGAGTATACATGCAGCAAGAACAACCTGGATCACAAGACCCGTAACCACTACCCTCCATGAAACCGCTTTACGGTTGGTACTGAAAGCAAAAGCTATCGCAACAATTACCAATAACCCGAACATCCCCCTCAACATAGTAAGCAGGTTAAATTCAAAAGAAGGTTTTACCGGAACCACCTGGTTTGTTTCACTATCAAGCAGACCGGACCCCCCGGATGATTGTGGCAAAATAACTTCATCAGCAACAGAATCTGATAATTGCTGATCTTCTGTCTGAATCGTTTTTATTGAATCTTGTGTAGTTGCTAATCCGGAAGTTATGGTAATAAAAAAAAGAGGCAGGATAACCAATAAGTATTTTTTCATCTAAATCAGTTTTATTCTTGTTTCCTACGTTTTAATTCATCCCTTATAAATGAAGCTTTTTCGTAATTCTCTTTTTCTATCGACTCGTTAAGTAGTTTTTTCAATTCTTTAACTGAAAATTTTTCCAGTTCAGAAGTTGATTTAGTCTTTTCCTGGTATTTCTCCTCCTTATAACTTTTCGTAAAATTTCCCTTTTCAATTTCGCTGTTCACATCTAACACTATACCCGACTTGGTCATAATATCTTCATTTGTATAAATAGGACATTTAAATCTTAAAGCAAGAGCTATTGCATCAGATGTACGGGCATCAATTGTTATCTCTCTGCCACCGTTTCTGCAAATTAATTTAGCATAGAAAACCCCCTCCTCCAGCCGGTAAATTTCAACTTCGCGAATAGAAATCCCGAATGCACTGGCAAAATTATGAAACAAATCATGTGTTAATGGTCTTGGAGGCGTCAGTCCTTCCAATTGAATAGCAATTGCCTGTGCTTCAAACCCGCCAATAATAATTGGGATCCGTCGCTCACCTTCTTCCTCAGTCAGTACAAGGGCATAAGCACCCGATTGAGTCTGACTATATGATATTCCTAATACATTTAATTTTATACGCTTCATACCTTCTCTGAAAAAAGGTGATTTCTAAAACCTTCTGCTTTGTTCGTACCTGTTACAAATATATAAGTAATTAAACATTATACGATTTTTAATGATGAAAAAAAAGAATATGTGAATTGATTTAGTGTTGCAGTGAGGCAATGAGGTGATGAAGTAATGAGGTAATGAGGCAATGAGGTGATGAAGTAATGAGGTAATGAGGTAATGAGGTGATGAAGTAATGAGGTAATGAGGTGATGAAGTAATGAGGTAATGAGGTGATGAAGTAATGAGGTAATGAGGTAATGAGGTGATGAGGTGAAGATGAGAAAGTGAGAAGATAAGAAAAAAAGCGCAGCGCCACCCGGGGTACAAGTAAGCAAAGTAAACGCGCCGGAACTACTGGTTTCAAATAGAACTATAAACTTTGCATCCGGTGCTCCGTTTTTAATTATTTATATTGTTTCTTAGCAACCTAACATTTATTTTTAACCGTAGATTATTTAAGATATTGATAATACCAGTATTCAAATAAATGTAAACAGCTATGGAAAAACAAAGCAAATTTAACAGGCGGGGATTTCTGAAATCTTCTGTAATTGGCGCTACAGGTATTGTTGTGGGTCAGAATGCATTGGGAAGAACCACAAAAACAAATATTCCGGAAGAAGAGGAAAATGCAAAAATTGTTTACAGGACTCTCGGAAAAACAGGGATCAAATTACCCATTGTAAATATGGGTGTAATGAGGGCAGATAACCCAAACCTGGTAAAAGCTGCTCTTGCGAAAGGTATTACTCACCTGGATACCGCTCATGGATACCAGGGGGGAAGGAACGAAGAAATGCTTGGAAAACTTTTAGTGGATTATCCACGTGATTCGTATACTATTGCTACAAAAATCCACCAGCCGGGATCGGACAGGCAAACAGGTTTGTATTCAGATGAAGCGACTGAGGAGACCTTTTTGAATATGTTTGAAATAAGTTTGAAACGGCTTAAATTAGAATATGTTGATATTCTTTATCATCATATGCCGGGGTCAGGAGAAGCAACACTCCATGAGCCTACTCTGAATGCAATGAAAAAATTAAAAAAATCCGGAAAAGCAAAATTCCTCGGTGTCTCCACCCATGGCAAAGAGCCTGAGATAATCCAGGCTGCTATTGACAGTGGTGTTTATGATGTAGTGCTGGTTGCTTATAATTTCAAGCAGGGTAATGTTGAGAAAGTGAGTGAGGCAATTAATAATGCAGCGAAAGCAGGATTGGGAATTGTAGCTATGAAGACAATGGCGGGAGGATTTTACGACAAGGAGAGACAACATCCTGTAAATACGAAAGCCGCGTTAAAATGGGCTCTGCAAAATCCTAATGTGCACACTGCTATACCTGGTTTTACCAGTTATGATCATTTGGAGGAGAGTTTTGGTATTATGGAAAACCCGGAACTGACGGATGAAGAAAAGAAAGATATTGAAAAAGGGGAATCTCTTGTTTCACTTTATTGTAAAGGATGCCGGGAATGTGTGGAGCAATGCACAAAAACTCTTCCTGTTCCTGATCTGATGAGGGCATACATGTACACCTATGGCTACAGCAACCTGGAAAAAGCACACCAGCTGCTTGTGTCACTTGATGTTTCGGAAAATCCATGTGCTGACTGCAGGGAATGTACAGTAAATTGTACTTCAGGATTTAATGTCGCGGAAAAGATTAAAGATGTCAGCCGGCTTATAAATGTACCGGAAGATTTTATTTCTTAAATAGCTTCGATAGTTGAGGGTGGTTTTTTAGTTATGTTGTAAGTAACGCTAACAACATTCGGCACTTCAGTTGTAATTCTTTCAGCCAGTTTTTCAAGTGTGTCATAAGGAAGTCTGGTTGGTGATCCTGTTCTGGCGTCTTTACTTTCCCAGCATCTAATTTCTATCTGACAACCAAAATCCCTGTTTCCGTCTCTTATTCCGGTAACCTTGTCTTCATGCAAAATCGCCAGATACTGGAATGCCCCCGAATTTTTCAGTTCCCCTTCAACAATCACTGTGGCTTTTCTCACAGTCTCAATTTTTTCCGGACTGACCTCTCCAATAACCCTTGCTGCCAGGGCAGGACCGGGGAATGGTGGTCTGTTATATATTTCTTTGGGTAGTCCCAATGCTTTTCCAACTTCCCTTACCGCAGGTTTTCTAAGTTGTACAAGGGGCTCAAGAATCTTGTAACCGAATGCTTTTTCAGGGTCAATTCCCAACTGCTCAAAAACGTTGTGCTGCCTCTTTATTCCCGCAATTGTTTCATCCACATCTGTCAAAATCGTTCCCTGAAAAAGATATTTCGCGTTACTGTTCTTTACTAACTTACCAAAAACATTTTTGTAAAATGAACTTGTAACAGCTTCTCTTTTTTCCTCCGGATCTGTAACATTTTTTAATGCATCGAAAAAAACCTTTTTAGCATCTATAATTTCAACATTTACCCCCAGGTTTTTAAAAAGTGAAACAACATACTCCGGTTCTCCTTCCCTCATCAGGCCATTATCAATAAAATATGTTTTAAGCTTACCCCCCAGGGCTTTGTGTCCCAGCATAGTAACAACTGATGAATCAACACCACCGGATAAAGCGTTAATGGCATAATTACTGCCCACTTTCGAAGAAATATCCTTCACTTTTTCTTCAATAAACTTATCAGGATTTAATTCTCCTGTTTTTATTTCTTTGATTTCCATGTTATTTATTTTTTTGTGGATTGCCGACTGTGGACTGCAGACTATTTTCACCCTCCAACTCAATGAAGAATAATAAGGTCTTCGATAGCGCCTAATTCCTGGATCTTTAAGTTTCTGAAATAGATTGGCGCTCCGGCGTGTTTACCCTGGAAACCAATATGACCATGTGTGGGCAGCTCAGCTACCGGATTGTATAACCATAAAGGTATTTTACTTCCATCCGGGTTCACTTCTGGATCTGTCCATAATTTCATATCCATCTCAATGATCTGTTCACCGTTCAGCATAACATAAATCAAATGATCCACACATGTTATTGTAAAACGGTTCCATTCACCGGGATGTTCTACCATACTTCTAGTAGCAGGCAAATGACCAAAAACAGCACCGCACTGCGATGTAGATGGACTGCTTGCCCACCTCTCTGCATAGTCATCTGCTATCTGGATCTCAATAGAATTTGGGGTCCAGTTATCAATATCAGTGCAGTAGAGAATAACCCCGCTGTTTGTACCGGTATCTGTTTTAAACTCAAGGTCAAGTATAAAATTATCATAATCATATTCCGACCAGATAGCCTGATCCTTACTTGCTGTAAGGATACCATCTTCGAAAGTCCATACACCTTCAGGAAATATCGCATTAGACAGATCATCAGTAAACAGATCCTGCCAGTTAGTAACATCCGGGTGAGTGGTTGGTGGGATCTCAACTCCTGGTTTACAGGATTGTACACAAAGAATAAGTGTTAGAATAACTGGAATAAAAGTTTTCATAAGAAATAAAATATTAATTAATAGTTAGGATTTTTTCTTTCTTGAAAACAAGATAACAAAATTAATCGAGGATTTAATAATGCATGAAACTACTGTGTTTTTATGAAGAAACCTGTTGAAGGCAAACCCGTAGCTTATAAACAATACTTCAGTGGAAGTTATTCCGGCATTTTTTGTGATCAGACTTTAATAAAGATTTTTTTCCGGTACAGAATATATACCGGGATATAAATTATAAGCATGTATATTACTGCATACATCAGGGAAGCCAGTTTTGCAGCAACTCCTATGCTGGTCATAGCATCCATAAATAAACCATTAAGTGAGACTCCTCCAAAAATGCTTCTGTAAAAAACAAGCGTCAACATTCCTGCAAGTACATAAGCAGTGATCGCGTTGGCTCCGTATACCCGACCGATTTGTGTCCATTTTGTATAACCCATGATGTCTACAATAATGATACAGGCAGCTAAACCCATGGTTGCAAATCCCGAAGAGTAGAGAACATATGAACTGGACCAGATATTTTTGTTTAAAGGGAAGAACCAGTTCCAGATACCACCTGCAAGCAACATGGCAAATCCAATAAAGAAAAGCCAGACTAATTTTTTATTTTCCTCTTTTACAGTCAGGATCAGCTT
>DAOVLD010000200.1 GCA_030631445.1 Bacteroidota bacterium | reverse complement strand
TCGAATTCAATCCATACATATTTTCCTGTATCCCTGTATGATACTGACAATTTCATTATCATAAATATGATGCCAAGAACAAGATGAACTATTATTGTTCCTAAAATTCCGTAAATATGTCTGTTAAAGAAATTATTCATGCCGGATGCGAAATTATAAATATTTTTCCGGAGTTATCAGAAATATTCCAAATTTTGCAATATATTTAAATTACTGTTTTTCTTCATACTTTAGCGATCGTGTTAAACAATGTAAAAATGAAACTTCCATGTATTATTAATGCACAAATAAAAATGATTAATTAACGGTTGTGCAACAGTATCCGGATTTTTTCACATGGAAGTTCACGAGCGGGTTTGCGCCATGGGTTTTTGTGTGAGCGAGTAACAACCGAACTGCCGATAGGCAGTGAGCTCGCGAATACCTTTGAAAATAAATTTATTTATGAGCAAATACCACAGAACTTGTTAAAAGACAGAAAATATAAGTAACCTTATCACTAACATAAAAGATTTAAACGTATGAAAAAAAATCTTATTAGTTACCTGATTTTGATATTTGCCTTTTTATTGGTCAATTCAGGATGTTCAACTAAAAAAGTCAATGAGGGATTTGATTGTTTTTCAATATTGGCCGGAAGAGAAGCTACAATTGATGGATCTGTTATGTTCGCACATGATGAAGATGATGGCGGCAAACAGGTTGTAAACTGGTATAAAGTACCATCACTTATACATTCACCAAATGAGGTGATAAATTTTAAAAACGGAGGTGTTTCCGTACAACCTGAGAAAACCAATAGTTACCTGTGGCTGGAAATACCAGGGATGAACTTTTCAGATTCGTATCTTAATCAGTACGGTGTTTGTATCGCTTCAGATGCTTGTTCATCCCGCGAAAACAAAGGCGTATTCACTGATGGAGGTATTGGTTATTCTCTTAGAAGAATAATGGCTGAAAGATCAAAAACAGCAAGAGAAGCAGTTAAAATTGGAGGAGAACTTGTTTCCAATTATGGTTATACTTCATCCGGACGCACATATTGCATTGCCGGCCCCAATGAAGCATGGATGCTGTCAGTGGTTAATGGTAAGCATTGGATAGCTCAAAGAATTCCGGATAACCATATTGCCGTTATCCCAAATTACTATACTATCGGGGAGATTGATCTTGCTGATACCATGAATTTTCTTGGATCAGAAGATATTGTTAAATACGCAATTGAAAGGGAATGGTATGATCCGGATAATGGACCTTTTATATTCCGTGAAGCCTATTCCAGTTCCGGGTCGCTAAAATCAAAAACAAATATTTACAGAATGTGGAGAGGGACAAATCTGTTGTCTGAAATTGATTACAATATGGAAGATGATTTCCCATTTTCATTTGAACCTGAGAAAAAAATTAGGGTTTGTGACTTTATGAAAATATTACGTGATCACTATGAAGGAACATCCCTTAACATTAACAACCGGAATCCCCATATGAGTAACATCAGAAGTATCTGTTCAAATACAAACCAGTATGGTTTTGTTGCCCAGCTTCGGAGTAATATGCCTGTTGAAATTGGTGCTATATTATGGATTGCCCCAAGAAGACCATGTATTCAATCATTTATACCCTGGTATTCAGGAATTACAAAAGTTCCTGATGGTTTTGGACGAAACACGTATGATCAGGCCATTATCGAACATTTTAATCCCTCACCAGATATTCATACACCTGTACCGGAACTTGCCTACTGGCATTACTACCAGGAATCTGAGGTCAATACCGGTGACTATGGAAAATTCTTTGAAACAAAGAAAACAGAGATTGATGCAATTGAAAATTATCTGTTTAAAAATCAGTATGGTTTTGAAAAAGAGGTTTTAATAACCTGGGAAATTGACAAGAAAAAGGCACTTCAGATGATTACCGAATATACTGCTAAATGGACAAAAAGAACTTTGAGTAATTAAAATGAAAGTCCTGATCACATATCAACTTCCAAAAGAAGGTTTACAAATTCTATTTGAAAAATATGATGTGTTTTACCCTGAGAAGGAAATTCTGACAGAGAAAGATCTGCTACAAATAATTCATGAATTTGATGCTGTAATAACTGTTTTTGGAAAGCCATTTCCCGATTCAGTCATGAAAAGTGGGAAAAACCTGAAAATAATCTCAAATTATGGTGCCGGGGTTGATAATATAAATTTACGCCTTGCCGGTGAAATGGGAATTTTAGTTACAAATACACCTGATGCTGTGACTGAACCCACAGCTGAACTGACTTTTGGTTTGATGCTTTCTGTTATGCGCAGAATATCTGAAAATGATCGAAAATTGCGCATGCAGCCTCCTCTTGAATGGGGTATCATGAAGAATCTAGGTAACACCCTTTCCGGGAAAATGCTTGGTATTATTGGTATGGGTAAAATTGGCAGGTCGGTGGCCAGAAGAGCATTAGCATTTGGTATGCAGATATGTTATCATAACCGCAATAAACTGGATGCTTCTGTTGAGAAAGAGTTAGAAGCCACTCGGATCTCTCTTGCTAAACTCCTTGAAATTTCTGATGTAATTTCTGTTCATACTCCGTTAACTCCGGAAACCAAGCATCTTATCGGAGAGACCGAATTTAACCAGATGAAAAATGGTGCTTTTGTAATAAATACTGCACGAGGCCCGGTTATTGATGAAATTGCCATGGTAAAGGCTTTGGAAACCGGGAAACTTGGTGGAGCAGGATTGGATGTTTTCGAAAATGAACCTGAAATCAGCTCGGAGCTACTTCAAATGGATAATGTTGTTTTAGTACCCCATATTGGTACTGGCACAACGGAAACAAGAATTAACATTGGTATTGTAGCATCGCAAAATATTGTAGATTTCTTTGAAGGCAGAACTCCTGAATTTGTTGTCAATCCAATTATTAATTGAAGTCTTTTGCTAGTCTCATTTTAATTCATTTTTTTGTATATTGTGATCTGTCAAAATTCAAGAAATCCACCATTTTCATGCCACATGACAATAAGTTATATCAGGAGTTGCTGAAGCAAAAGGATGAAATTTCAAGGCAAAAAAAAGAAATAATTGAAAGTCTGGAATATGCCCGCCTTATTCAGACTGCTTTATTACCTCAACTATCATCAATCCGCAAAGCTTTACACGATAACTTTATTCTTTATCTTCCAAAAGATATAATTAGTGGTGATTTTTACTGGATTTTCGAACAGGAAGAAAATATTTTGTTTGCAGCGGTTGATTGCACCGGGCATGGTGTACCGGGTGCATTGATGAGTATTTTGGGTATTACTTCACTTAATGAAATTGTGAGTGAAGCAGATGATCTTAAAGCAAACAGAATACTTAATCAATTGAGGGAAAAGATCATGAAATCATTGCATCAAACAGGTCGGGGAGGTGAATCGAAAGATGGAATGGACATTTCTTTTTGCATCTATAACAGAAAAACAAATGAGTTACAATACTCTGGTGCAAATAACCCGCTATATTATATCCGTCAGAATATTTTATATGAAATAAAACCGGACAAAATGCCTATCGGGGTAAGTGGTATCGAGGAGAAGTCATTCAGGAATAACGTTGTAAAAATGAAAAAAGGAGATGTCTTATACATCTTCACCGATGGTTTTCCCGACCAGTTCGGAGGCCCGAAGGAAAAAAAATTCAAATACAAACCATTTAAGAATCTATTGCTTGAAATCCATAACAAAAACATGAAGGAACAGAGAGAAATACTTGAATCATCTTTTAGTGACTGGAAAATGGATTTTGAGCAGGTAGATGATGTTCTTGTTATAGGCATTAGAATAGATTAAATATTAAATAATGACAGATGAACCGAGCCCCGAAAAAAATCGGGGCGAGCTACATATGACCATTAAAAAATAAATTATTAACATATGAAATTAACTGGGTTTAGAATACAGAACTTCCGGTCAATAATTGATACAGGCTGGACTTATCTATCACCGGATAATATTACCGGATTGATTGGCCAGAATGAATCAGGCAAAACTTCAATACTGGAAGCACT
>DAOVLD010000285.1 GCA_030631445.1 Bacteroidota bacterium | reverse complement strand
GAAGAATGGGGGCGGCAGTACTTGCTTCACGGGCATGTCTCAGAACAGGAACAGGACTTATTACTGCTCATGTTCCTCGTAAAGGATATGATATTCTTCAAAACAGTGTTCCTGAAGCTATGATCAGCATGGATGAATCGGATATTGTTTTCTCGGGTATCCCGGATATGGATCAGTATAATGCAGTAGGGATCGGTCCTGCTATTGGCTTGAAGGATAATACACAAAAAGCTTTCAGAGAATTACTGAAAACAATAAATGTTCCTCTTGTTATTGATGCTGACGGAATAAATATCCTTGGAGAAAATAAGGAATGGCTTAAACAATTACCAAAAAGCACTATTTTGACACCTCATCCTAAAGAATTTGAACGTATAGCCGGTAAAACATCAGATGGATATAATCAAATACAAAGACTGGTTGAGCTGGCAGAGAAGTATCAAATTTTTATTGTACTTAAGGGTGCACATACAGCCATTGCTTCGCCTGATGGGTTATGTTATTTTAATACAACCGGGAACCCGGGAATGGCTACCGCGGGTAGTGGTGACGTACTGACAGGTATTATTTTATCGCTGCTTGGTCAGGGATACAGCCCCGGCGATGCCGCTGTTACAGGAGTGTATTTGCATGGTTTGGCAGGAGACCGTGCTGCTGAGATCACGGGTGAGGAATCTCTTATTGCTAATGATATTATTGATTATCTTGGAACGGCTTTTAATGAACTGAAAAATTCGTGATGCCAATTTTATATTTCTAAAAATAAAACTATGAAGAGCTGGATTAAAAATTTGTGTGGCATATTAATTTTTATATGTTTTTCAGGATGTGAAACACCCATACTAATTCATTCAACGGTTGTTCCTCTGGGTGATCGTTCGGGTATATCACCCGGAAGTATTATTTATTCTTTACCGCAAACAACATTTCATATCGAGGTTACAGCAAAGAAAACTGTTTATAAGCAAGGACCTTATTTTCGTTATGCTGAAAAATATCTGGGCATAACGGAAAAATTTCCCGGAAGTTCGGTTAAATGGACTATCAACGATATCAATATTTCTTCGTACGAGGAAATTGATCCTGATCACTATTATGTAATAGAAAGTGATGGATTTTTTGAAACAAATGCACTGGCGATGACAAAAGCAGGATTGATACTCACACCCAATCCTGAAATCTATAATAAACAATCTACTCTGATAGGATTAGTATCAGAACGTCCCGCGAGAATATATTTTACTGACCTTTCAATTAAAGGAAATCTTAAGGAGAAGGTCCAACCTGTAAGTGATATTTTGCAAACAGATACTGCTTTGTTCATTCAGGTTCCCGTTTTTATGAAGAAGGAAAAAATTCCAAAGACCACTGAAGAAAAAGCCAGGGAGGTTGCAGATTTTATAACCAAATTAAAGAATAAGAGATTGGAACTTTTAGGCGACCCTTATGACATTTATGTTGATGGTGGAGGCTTTAAATATATTATTGAAGAGATGAAAAATCTTGAGAAAAAATACATTGCATTGTTTACAGGTATTTCATACTCTGAGGTTTACAAAGCATCGTTTGGACATACTCCTGATGAAAATATTCCGGGTAAGCCTGAGGTGTTGTTCCGGTTTTCAGATAATAAGGGTATCCTGCCGGCTACTGATCTTACAGGCAGACCTGTTGTTTTAGAGTTTAATAGCGAGAAGAAAACTGCTGTTCTTTCCCCTTTAATAATAGAACCATTTGTTTCGCAAGACGAGGAGAAAAACCCATCTGTGCCTCTTTATTACCGCATCCCTGATGTTGTTGAAGTCAGAGTGGTGGATGGCCGCAATATATTGGGACATAAGAAAGCTCTTGTATATCAGTTTGGGAAAATAGTGAACCTTCCTTCAAGTTTTCTGATCAGAGAGGAATAGTCACTGGTTACTGGTTACTTGTTACTGGTAGCTGGTAATAAAGGCTTAACTGATTAAAATAAAAATAAATATGAGTTATAAAAAACTTGAAATTTGGCAAATATCAAAAAAATTAGTAATTGATATTCATAAAATGTCGCTTAAAGAACTTCCGAAATTTGAATTATATGAAGAAGGAAGTCAAATTAGAAGATCTGTAAAATCTGTAAAATCAAATATTGTTGAAGGTTATGGACGTAGGAGATATAAGCTGGATTACATACGGTTTTTAACATATTCAATTTCTTCAAATGATGAAACGATAGACCATTTAGAAACACTATTTGAAACAGGATCACTTAAAAACGCCGATCTATATAATGATTTTCATAATCGTTTGGGAATTTTAGGAAAAAAAATAAATCTATTCTTACAAGCAATAGAAAGGTCAATCTAAAACACGTAAATCAAAACTCTTAACTGTCTGTAACCAGTGACCAGCAACCAGTAACCAGTAACAATCTCTTAATCCTAAACTTATAAACTTTTCATTACCGTAACACATCAACCAGTGTTATCACTTAATCCCACTTTGAAAAGAAGCCTGAAACTCCTCCCAATTCTTTGTTTTATAGTGGTCATTAGCAAAATAGAGCAGGATAGGTTCAATCTTGTCAGGTGTAAGGTATCCCGGAACAGCAGTTAGCAGTTGAAGATCTTCGGTCATATATGCAACCGATGGGTATGACATTTGTCCCTGG
>DAOVLD010000088.1 GCA_030631445.1 Bacteroidota bacterium | reverse complement strand
TACTATCTTTGTGCAATAATTTATGTATCCGGCAACAACTTAATGAAAACGATCAGACATAGCACAGGAAAAAACGGTCAAAAACGACCATTTGAAAAACAAAAAGGAAATGTGAATTACTCCGAAAAAGATACAACTACCAGGTTAAATAAATATATAGCTAATACAGGATTATGTTCACGCCGCGATGCGGATGAATTAATAAAGACAGGGAAAATTTCAGTAAATGGGAAAATTGTTACTGAAATGGGCATAAAAGTTGATCGGAATGATACAGTAAAATACAAAGGAAAAAAACTCCGGAAAGAGAGCAAAGTATACATTCTTCTAAATAAACCCAGGGATTATATTACTACAATGGATGATCCCAAAAACAGAAAAACAGTTAACGATCTGGTAAGGAAAGCATGTCCGGAACGTGTATATCCTGTAGGAAGACTCGACAGAAATACTACCGGCGTATTACTGCTTACCAATGATGGCGAACTGACTAAAATACTATCACACCCTAGATATAATAAGAAAAAGATCTATCACGTATTTCTCGATAAAGATTTAACCGGAAATGACATGGATAAAATTGTTGAAGGGATTACACTGGATGATGGTTTGGTCCATGTTGATGCTATCACATATCCCACAATTGATGACAAGAAACAAGTTGGTCTGGAGATCCATTCGGGAAGAAACCGGATAGTAAGAAGATTATTCGAGCACCTTGGATACAAAATTGAAAAGCTGGACCGTGTATATTTTGCAGGACTTACCAAAAAGAATCTTTCGCGAGGCAAGTGGAGATTTTTATCACAGAAAGAGATAGCCATGCTAAAAATGGGGGCATATAAGTAATTATTTAATTTTCGTAACTATTCAGTGTCTTAAGTTTGAAATGCCCAAAATGGTTAATTTCACTATACTTTGCAATTTCCAGTCGGCAATCGGCAGTTGGCAAAATGAAGACATGGCAATAATATTTTGCAGGATTTTCTTATTTGAGTGGTTATAGAGTAAAGTTCTTCTTTAGTGAATTTCTTGCTAACATGATAAATAAATATCTATTGCAAGAGCAATTGTTGACTGTGGACTGTGGACTGCCGACTGTGGACTGTAGACTGTAAACTGTGGACTACCGACTGATTAGTTACAATTTTTCTATACAGAAACTAACGTTATAGTTTTTCATATTATTCAATTTTCATAAAACAATTGATAATTTTGCATTACAATTCAGCTTAATATTAGTTTATATTATGGCGCATAAAGCAGGCTTTGTGAATATTCTGGGTAATCCTAATGTGGGCAAATCAACAATTATGAATGCTCTTGTTGGCGAAAAATTGTCAGTAATTACATCTAAAGCCCAAACAACAAGGCACAGAATACTCGGTATTGTAAACACCAGGGATTATCAACTGATCTACTCTGATACTCCTGGAATTCTGAATCCACAATATGAAATGCAGAAAACTATGATGAAATCTGTAAAAACTGCACTTACTGATGCTGATATTATTCTGTATGTTACTGATGTAGTTGAAAAACCGGACAAGAATTTACAGTACCTTAATAAAGTTGGTAATACAAATGTTCCGGTTTTACTACTTATCAATAAAATTGACATTACAAATCAGGAAAAGCTTGAAGCACTGGTTGCCATATGGAAGAACCTGCTTCCGGATGCTGAAATTATTCCTTTATCTGCAAAAGCAAATTTTCACCTGGATTATTTACTCAAGCGCATTTTGCACTTTCTTCCTGAGAATCCTCCCTACTATCCTAAAGATCAGCTTACAGACCGGGCGGAGAGATTTTTTGTATCCGAGATCATTCGAGGAAGCATTTTTGAAAAATACAGGCAAGAAATACCATACTCAATTGAAATTCAGGTAGAAAGTTATAAAGAAGAAGAAAACATTATTAAAATCCGTTCTGTGATCAACGTCCTTCGCAACAGCCAGAAGGGTATTATTATAGGACATAAAGGAGAGTCTCTTAAAGCGGTTGGAATTGAGTCCAGGAAAGAGATTGAATCATTCCTGGGGAAAAAGGTATATTTGGAATTATTTGTTAAGGTAAACAAAGATTGGAGAGATACTCCCGGGAAGTTAAAGCAATTTGGTTATTAACCCGAAGAGCAATTATTTTAAATGCCTGGTTTATTATATTAAATATTTGAAATGAACAATATTGTCGCAATAGTTGGAAGACCTAATGTCGGAAAATCTACTCTTTTCAACAGGTTGATTGGAATGAAAAAGGCTATTGTAGATGAAAAAAGCGGTGTAACACGTGACCGTCATTATGGTAAATCTGAATGGAATGGTGTAAGTTTTCATGTAATTGATACAGGAGGATATGTAGTAAACTCAGAAGATATTTTTGAAGGAGAGATCAAAAAACAGGTTCTTTTTGCTATTGAAGAATCAGATATTATCCTATTTATAGTGGATGTAACCAGCGGGATTACTGATTTGGATGATGATATTGCAAACCTGCTGCGTAAGACCAGGAAAAAAGTAATCCTGGTAGTAAACAAGGTTGATAATAATCAAAGGCGATATGAAGCTAATGAGTTTTACAAGCTGGGAATTAGAGATTTATTCCCCATTTCATCAATAAATGGTTCAGGAACAGGTGAACTTCTGGATACACTGGTAGAAAATTTCACATTCAAAGAAGAAAAACCGGAGGATGATCTGCCGAAGTTTGCAATTGTAGGCAGACCGAATGTTGGTAAATCGTCACTTATAAACTCTTTGATTGGAGAAGAAAGAAATATTGTTACACCTGAAGCCGGTACAACCCGCGATTCAATATTTATCCGTTATCGAAAATATAACCACGACTTTTACCTGGTTGACACGGCAGGAATACGAAAAAAAAGAAAAGTATCAGAAAATCTTGAGTTTTATTCTGTTCTTAGAGCAATCAGGGCAATTGAAAGCTCTGATGTTTGCCTCGTAATGATCGATGCTACCCGCGGTCTTGAATCGCAGGATCTGAATATTATAAACCTGGCAAAAAAGAATCATAAAGGATTGGTAATTCTTGTTAATAAATGGGATATTATTGAAAAAGACACCAATTCAATATTAAAGTTTGAAAAAGTTATTAAACAAAAACTTGAACCATTTACTGACATTCCCATTCTTTTTATCTCTGCCATTAACAAACAAAGAATATACAAAGTTCTGGAGAAAGCATTGGTAGTATTTGAAAAACGAAAACAAAAAATTTCAACTTCCCGGTTAAATAACGTTCTTCTTAAAGCTATTGAAAAATATTCCCCGCCTGCTGCAAGAGGAAGACACATTAAAATAAAATATATCACTCAGCTTCCAACGCACGCTCCTTCATTTGCATTCTTTAGTAATTTTCCGGATTTGATCAAAGAACCATACATGAGATATCTTGAAAACAGGATCAGGGAGAATTTTGACTTTTCAGGCGTTCCTATTCAAATATTTTTCAGGAAAAAATAGTTTTTTATTGTAAATTTGTAATGATGAAAGCTTTCGTTAAAATACTAATCATTCCAATCATTGTGTTATTGAATGGTTTGTCTTGTCAGAAGATTGAATCTATACCTGAAATCCCCTCAATTTCATTCAAAAGCTTTATACTTAAAGACACAACCGATGCCCTGGGTAATGAAGGGAAAATAGGTGAATTGACTTTTGATTTTGAAGATGGTGACGGGGATATCGGACTCACACAACCAGATAGTCTGTCAGCCGATTCTACCAATTTCAACCTGTTTTTTACTATGTTTGATAAAATCGATGGCGAATTCATAGAAGTATCTGAGAATGACCTTGAAGCCCCACTGAATTACAGGATTCCTTATATTGTAAAGGAGGGTCAGAACAAGGCTCTTAAAGGAGAAATCCAGGTCGATTTTATTTACCTTCTGTTTGAATATGATACTTTTAAATACAGCTTTTTTATAGTTGACCGGGCTTTGCATAAGAGCAATGTTGAAACTACCCCGGAAATTGTATTATTTCAATAATTTATTCGGATCAAATCCGGATTCCCATGAACAGAATATCGTCAACTTGCCACATATCACTTTTCCAAAGTTCAAAGTTATTCTTAATGTACTCATACTGTTCAGTCATGGGTTTTTTATTAATACTGTCCAGCATATTCTTAAGTCTTACCATTTTAAATTTCTTACCCAGTGGTCCCCCAAATTGATCAGGATAACCATCAGTAAACAAATAAATAGTATCACCTTTTGATAATTGATACTCCTGATTGTCAAATGTCTTTTCCTCGAGAACTTCACCACCTATTGAGCTTCTGTTTCCCCTGATATAGTATTGCTCACCTTTCATATATAGAATTACGGGGCGCATTGCAGAAGAAAAACGCAGATAATTAGTTTTCAGGTTAATTTCACAAACTATCATATCCATACCATCCTGTGATCCTTCAGAATCAATGTTCTGGGAAAGAGTGTAAGTAATCTCCTTATCAAGCAGATGCATGATCTGTGATGGAGAATCTACTTCATCACGATTTACAATATCTTTTATAAGTGTTGACCCGATCATTGACATAAATGCCCCAGGTACGCCATGTCCTGTGGAATCTGCACAGACAATAATTACTTTGTCATCATCCGTTTTATTGAACCAGTAAAAATCACCACTTACAATATCTCTTGGTTTGTAATACATAAACCAACCTGGAAAATTATCCTCTAACAACTTTACTGTGGGCAGTATACTTGATTGTATCCGCTGAGCATAATTTATACTATCTGTAATTTCCCTGTTTTTTTCTTCAATCTCATCTTTCTGCTCAACTACCTCCCTGGTGCGTTCATCAAGGCTTTTCTCAAGAAATGCCTGAAGTCTTTTTTGATTACGCTCGCGTATTTTTATAACAGTGATCATTGCAAACACTAAAAATGAAACTGTAGAAAGAATAAACCACCATGTTTTCCAGAAAGGTTTCTTAATTACAAACTGAAAGGACAATGGTGTTTCAGTAGTTTGACCCTCTGAATTAAATGACCGTAGTTTAAAAGTATAGTTGCCGTCTTCAATCCTTGGATAAGACACATATGAAGTTATAACCCTGTCAGTCCAGTCATGATCATAATTTTCTAATTTATGCTGATATGTTACTTTCTCCGGATTCCTAAAGCTTATTCCGATAAAATCTATATTAATCTTGTATTTGTTATATGGTAATACAATTTTTTCATTCCAATCCATTTCCCTGTCATTAAACTTAACTAAATAAAGATTGTTTACAGGCGGGCTGAGGCTTTTATGGTCATCTTCAGAAATATATTTTATTAAACCATTATTGGTGCCAAAAAGTACAGCTCCGGAAGCGTCGTAAAGAATTGAATTTAAATTGCAACCAGCTACTATACCAATTTCCTGTCCGTAAGTATGAATATCCAGATTGTCGGCTGATATTTTACTGAATCCTTTCCTGTGACCTACCCAAATATTATTCTCATCATCACAAAGAATACTATAGCAATAATCTGATTTAAGTCCGTTCGCAACCCGTATATTATATATTGAGTCATTTGCAAAATAAAAAACTCCGCTACCATAAGTTGCAGCCCAAAAATAGTTGTTTTGATCAAGTACGATTGAATTAAATTCATTTCTCCCGTAACTACCTATCTCCCTACCACTTCTAATTTGTCCTTCCTTTGATATAAAATAAAGCTGTCTGCTGGTTGTTGATATCCACGCACTTCCTTCTTTATTTAGAAATATATGATTTATTGAATTATGAGGTAGTCCCTGACTGGTAGTAAAGTGCTGCTTTTGGATTCCTTCTGAAAAAAGGAAAACACCATATCTTGTAGCTATCCAGATATTGTCTCCGGATCCTGTAATATAATTAATCGAATTCTCAAGGTCATTTCCGGAGTAAAAGATCCTGCGTATACTTCCGGTTTTGTTATCCCTCAGGTATATACCATTATTACTGGTCCCTATCCAAATGCGCCCTTTGTAATCAATAAACAAAGCTGTAATCTTATCATTATTGAAGTATTTTGATGAAGGGAAAAATTCTTCTACCCTGCCATCATAAGTTTTTAAAACACCTTTACCAGTACTAAGCCAATACAATCCCTGAAACTGATCAATTGAAGTTATATTATTGCCATACTTACTTTTATCAAATTCGTAAAAAGTAAACGCCTCATTCACCAATCTTGCAATCCCGTTTCCATATGTTCCAATCCAGATGCTACCTTCTTTATCCTGAAAAATATTTTTCACATCATTACTAATCATCCCATTCAAGGTGTTGTAAGTCTGTTTATTAACAAAACCCTTCCGGTCATATGAATAAACCAGCTTTACCACACCATCCCTGAAGGTACTTATCCATATATTGCCTTCAATATCTTCAAAAAGTGATTGAATGCTAAGTCCGTCAAGACCAAAAGAAGCATTTGCTTTTGTTACCGAGAAAGATCCGGGATCTTTTGCATTCAGCATAATAATATATAGACCCTGGTACTCCGTAGCAATCCAGATTTTTGTATTGTCCCGGCTTTTTTTAATTGATTGAATTTTCGTTGCAGGGATTTGTTCAACAATTGAAGAGAACGTGAGTAAGACAGTATCTTTTTCAAACAAGCGATAAATTTTCAATCCATTATTTGTACCAATAAGAAAAATATCTTTACTTAACTGCTCAATTGAATAAACCAGTTTATCTTCAATTTTTAGTCGTTTTGTTTGAATCTGGTCAGAAGCATTAATTCGCAAAATACCATTACTCTGCGTAGCAATATATAAAAGGCTGTCATCTGCTTCAATTATATCATTGATCCTGCTTTTTTGTCTCTCCTCAATACTAACCGGAATAAAATCCGAACCATCATAAACAATAAGACTTCCATCAATATGACCGAACCAGAGATTCCCCTGCCGGTCCTTATAACTTGAAACAACAGAACTCCTGGCAAGACTATCAGCGAATAAATCTTCACGGAATTCAAATCCATCAAACCGGCATAAACCTGCTCCGGTTCCAATCCATAAATAACCGTTATTATCCTGGTTTATTGTATAAATATAACGATCACAAATCCCCTCTTCTAAACCAAATTCATTAAAATTG
>DAOVLD010000206.1 GCA_030631445.1 Bacteroidota bacterium | reverse complement strand
TTCAGATGTTGTTAATATGAAAACCCAGATCCTTACCACCGATATGGTTGCTGCTGATGCTGCTGCAACCAGGTTTTTCGGAAGCAATCCTGCAGATGTACCCCATATTCGCAAGGCTAATGAAATGGGTGTTGGTGAAATTGATCTCGAAAAGCTATCTATCAAAAGAATAATGATCTGATTTTTATGAACTACACTTCTCTTAAGAAATTAAGGGTTATCATTTCTATTGTATTCCTCGTTTTGATAACCCTGGTTTTTATTGATTACCGGAATATTTTACCAGAAGAATATACCAGGGGAGTACTTTATCTTCAATTTATTCCCTCATTGCTTAAATTCATAAATCTTCTATCTGTTTCAGTTGTTGGATTTATAGTTGTATTGATTCTTACATTTGTATTTGGAAGAGTATATTGCTCATCTATCTGCCCGCTTGGTGTTTTTATGGATATTGTATCTTTTTTTTCGCGTAAAATAATGAAAAAGAAGAAACGATTCAGGTATAAAAAACCACATAACATACTCAGGTATTTTTTGTTAGCTGTAACTGTTATATTTTTCACTGCAGGAAGCATATATTTTATTCTCTTGCTGGATCCTTACAGCAATTTTGGCCGGATAATAACTTATTTTGTGAATCCGGTAATAATCCTGGTAAATAATAGCGTGGCAGGCATTTTGGAAAATTTTAATGTTTATACAATTTTTCCTGTTGAAGTACAAAGTGTAAGATTTGAGTTGTGGATATATCCCATGTTATTCCTTATCCTGGTAACATGGATGTCTTTTACTGACGGAAGATTATTTTGTAATACCATATGTCCTGTAGGAACTCTGCTTGGACTGCTTTCCAGATTTTCATGGTTCAAAATACGGTTTGATAAGGAGAATTGTACATTATGTGGTCGTTGTACACAGGTATGCAAATCAGACTGTTTGGATTTTAAGGAGCAGATTATAGATTATTCCAGATGTGTGGAATGTTTCAATTGTTTACCTGTATGTACTTCTGATGCCATTAAATACACTTATAAGAAAATTGGAGATCATAATGCCGGTGATACAAAGATAAAAGTTAACAGTTTGCCAGACGATTACGATAAGAATAAAAGAAAATTTCTAACCTTTTTATTATCGGTTTTTGCAGGAAGTGCTATTGGTAGCATAAAACAGGATACTCAAGAGGAATATAAAGATTCTACTGTCCCGGAAGAGAAAGAATTTCCTGTGACTCCTCCCGGATCATTAAGCATAAGGAATTTTACTCATAATTGTACTGCCTGTGCTTTATGTGTCAGCGCTTGTCCGTCAAACGTATTACAACCTTCGTTCAATGAATACGGATTTACGGGAATGATGCAGCCGCATATGGATTACCATACCGGCTATTGTAACTTCGAATGTACCAGGTGTAGCGAGGTATGTCCAACAGGTGCTATACTTCCTGTACCGGAGGACGAAAAAACACGGATTCAGACGGGAATTGCAAAGTTTGTAAAGGAGAATTGCATAGTCCATACTGAAAAAACTGACTGTGGAGCATGCTCAGAACATTGTCCTACCAAAGCAGTAAAAATGATTCCTTATGAGGGTGATTTGTTAATCCCTGAAGTAACAGATAATATTTGTGTTGGCTGCGGCGCATGCGAGTTTGCATGCCCAACAACACCTTTCAAAGCAATTTATATTGACGGACATTCAATACATGAGATTGCAAAAGAGCCTGAAGAGGAGGAACTTGAAAAACCAGTGGGAGAGGAAGAATTTCCATTTTAGCCTTTTCTACAAAATTCACTTAAGCGAATTTTCCTGCTCAATGGCTACCTGATAGTCTTAAAAAATCTTTTCCACCTGATCTTGCCAAGAAACTTGTTGTCCTTGTCAAGTGATAACCAGACAATTACTGGTTTGCCAACTATATGATCCTCGGGAACAAATCCCCAGAACCGGGAGTCGGCAGAATCATGACGATTGTCACCCATCAGCCAGTAGTAATCCATTTTAAAGGTATATTCATTTGCAGGAATACCGTTAATAAGGATTTGATCTTTAGTTACTTTCAGATCATTATCTTCATATGCATCAATAATTCTTTCGTACAGGGGGAGTGTTTCTGGTGTTAACTGTACGGTGACTCCTTTTGCAGGTATAGTAAGAGGTCCGAAATTATCTTCATTCCATGGGTAAATAGGATCATGTGGGAAAATATGCGCGGCATGTTCACCCGGTTCTCTCAATATTTTTTGAACAGATTCAACGTTCTTGAACTTTTCCAGTTTATTAGCTTTATCCTTTGAAAGAGGTAGAATATAGAAATTAGTAGAAAATGTATGGCGGTCGTCTATAGCAATATCAAGGCGATCAAAAGCTTTAGGGTTTATTCTTGAATTAGTATTTATCATATAATTAAATTGCTGATGTTCAAATGGACCCTGTTCTTCACCGTTTATAAGCAATTTTCCATTCTTGATCTCTAAAATATCACCGGGAATTCCAACACATCTTTTAATATAATTATCTCTCCGGTCAACCGGCCGGTAAACAATAGTTTTATTGTCATGAACCATTTGTCTGGCACGGTTCCAGTAATAATTGTCATCAATAGTTGAATCAAGTTGGCTTTTTTCAAGCTCTCTTAAGTTTGATGCCTGAGACCTTACAATGGAATAATAACTTTGTACCTGGTTTTCAAATACCACCGTATCGCCCGCAGGAAAATTGAATACAACAATATCATTGTTCTTTATTTCACGGAAACCTGCAAGACGTTTATATGGCCGGTGAATCCATTCAAGGTATGATTTAGTTTTTAATATTGGAAGAGTGTGCTGAGTAAATGGGAAGGATAGGGGGGTGTTTGGTATTCGTGGACCATAACTCAATTTGCTTACGAAAAGATGATCGCCAATCAGAAGTGATTTTTCCATTGATCCGGTAGGTATCCTGAAGTTTTGGAAGAAGAAGATGTTAATTAAAGTTACAGCAATTACTGCAAATATCAGAGCGTCAAGCCACTCAATAAAAGCACTGTTTTTTTCATTTCTTTTTTTCCAGAACGCCCAGTTTACTTTTTTGGTAACATAAATATCGAATACTACTGCCAGACCAAATAGCAGCCAATAATTTCCAATCCAAATTATAAAAAGGAGGTATAATATTGCAGCAATACCAAATTTGAAATACTTATTTCTCAGAATATCCATATGTTTTAGTTTTTATCAGGCAAATGTAATATTTAACATGAAGAATTTATAGCTTTTGTAATGCAGGAATTTTAAAGTGTTCTATTTAGAGTTTGTTAATAAACTAAAAATGTTTGTTTAGGTATGAAATTCCAAATAACAAAAAACAAATAACAAATAAATTCCAAATAACAAAAAAATAAAAATTCAAAACAGAATTTACTAATACATTATTTTTTCTTCTTTTTATTTTCTTTTTTTGAATTTTGAAACTTGAGATTTATTTGTATTTTGGTGCTTGTTTTTTGTGGTTTTTAGTATTTATATAAACTTTCGGATTTTATAGACGTGTTCTATATAGTGGGATGATTATAAACCCAAAACATCTTCCATTCTATAAACCCCCTTCTTATTTTCTATATACTCTGCTGCTATTATTGCTCCATGAGCAAATCCTGCCCGGCTTTTTGCCTCATGTTTCAGTTCAATACAGTCGACATTTGAATTATATTTTATAATATGGGTGCCCGGCACAGTATCTTTTCTTTCAGAGAGTATGCTGAGTGTTTGTTTGTTTGCAGTTTGTTCATTTTTCCACTCCTTTTTTCTTTTCATGTTTTTGATTATACTATCAGCCAGGGTAATTGCTGTGCCACTGGGTGAATCAAGTTTTGTGGTATGGTGTATCTCGTTTATTTCAACATCATATTGCTCGAAATTATTCATGTTCTTTGCCAGGGTAGCATTGAGATGAAATAAAATATTGACACCAATACTGAAATTTGAAGAGTACAG
>DAOVLD010000116.1 GCA_030631445.1 Bacteroidota bacterium | reverse complement strand
TCCATCCAGGACAAGAAGCTCATTCTTTTTATAATTCATATATGACAACAGAAGCAATATATGAAATGCAATGACAATGTATATGGTTCTCTTGGACATAAACGCGTTTCAGGTTTTTCTTAACTTCATCGTTTCATTCATCATTCAACCTTCACCCTTCATCGTTCCCTTCTTTCCTATTCTCCAAAATCATCAAAGGCTATCATCTCATCAGGCACTCCCAAATCGTATAACAATTTCTCAACAGCGCTATTCATTAAAGGCGGTCCGCAGAAATAATATTCTATTTCCTCAGGTTCTTCGTGTTTGCTTAGATAATTATCATACAGAACCTGGTGAATGAAACCAGTCAATCCATCCCATTTATCCTCTTTCATCGGTTCGGAAAGAGCAATAATAAACTTGAAATTGGGAAATATCTTTTCCAATTCACGAAAGTGCTCTTCATAAAATATTTCATTTTTTGATCTGGCACCGTACCAATAGGTCACTTTTCTTTTTGTCTTGAGGGTATTAAACAGGTGCAACAAGTGAGAGCGTAGCGGGGCCATTCCGGCACCACCGCCAATATAAACCATCTCCTTATCAGTATCTTTAATGAAGAATTCCCCATATGGACCTGAGATTGTAACTTTATCGCCGGGTTTCCTGGAGAATATATAGGATGAACAGATACCCGGGTTCACTTTCATAAACCTGCCTTTTGAACGGTCCCATGGCGGAGTAGCAATTCGGATATTCAGCATAACGATATTCCCTTCAGCAGGATGATTCCCCATTGAATAGGCTCTGTATGTCTCTTCCGGATTTTTCATTTTCAAGTCCCATAATCCAAACTTGTCCCACTCAGCACGGAACTCCTTTTCAACAAATATATCTTTCCTGAAATCAACATCAACTTCAGGAACATCAATCTGAACATAACCACCCGATTTAAAATCAAGAGATTCCCCTTCAGGTAATTTAACCACAAACTCTTTGATGAAAGTTGCAACATTTTTATTTGAAACAACTTCACATTCGTATTTCTTAATATCCAGTACAGCTTCAGGCACCCTGATCACCATATCCTCGCGAACTTTCACCTGACATCCCAGTCTCCAGTTATTTTGTTGTTCTTTACGGGTAAAAAAGCCTGTTTCAGTTGGAAGAATAGATCCACCACCTTTAAGCACCTGACATGTACACATTCCGCAGGTCCCCATTCCACCGCAAGCTGAGGGAAGATAAATTTCATTGACTGATAATGTTGACAATAGTGTTGATCCCGGGGAAACAATCATTTCCCTGTCATTAATTTTGAGTTGCACTTCGCCCTGGGGTGTTAATTTTTTCCGTGCGTAAAGCAGAATAAGTACAAGAAACAAGATCACCACCAGGAAAACAGCGATACTCACCATGATAATTTCAAATTGTGAAAGTAGTAAGATCATTTCGTTTGTATAATATTTAACGTTTGTTTATAAACTCTTTTTTATGCTAAATCCTTATCTGTTTAGTGCTTAAAAAGTTACTGGTTACTGGTTACTGGTTACTTAGTTACTGTCATCTCCTCTTCGTTCTATCGTTCTCTCTTCCTTACTCAACTACTCAACTCTTTTTCAACTTTGAACTTTGAACTTTAAACTTTGAACTCATATTTTAATTCCCATAAAACTCATAAAAGCTATACCCATTAGACCAGTAATAATAAATGTAATTCCCAGTCCGCGCAATGGAGCCGGCACATTCGAATATCTGATTTTTTCACGGATAGCTGCAATGCCAACAATAGCAAGCAACCAGCCAACACCAGAACCAAGACCAAAAACGGTTGCTTCACCAATATTATGATATTCCCGTTCTACCATAAACAACGAACCTCCCAGTATAGCACAGTTTACTGCAATAAGTGGAAGAAAAATACCAAGAGATGTATACAATGCCGGTGTAAACTTTTCAATAACCATTTCAACCAGCTGTACCATGGATGCAATAACAGCAATATACATAATAAAGGTAAGGAAGCTGAGATCAACATTGGCAAAATCTTCGCTTATCCAGACAAGTGCTCCTTTACTGAGAAGATAGTTTTCAATAAGATAATTAACAGGAACAGTTATTACTAATACGAATATTACAGCTATTCCAAGGCCAACAGATGTTTTAACAGTTTTTGAAACTGCCAGATATGAACACATACCAAGGAAATAGGCAAAAACCATGTTGTCGATAAAAATCGACTTAACAAATATATTCAGTAAGTCTTCCATAGGTAAATTATTAATCTCTATTTATTATTGTAATTATTCAGTGCCTTAAGCCCCCCTCTTCTCATTCACTCATTCTTTCATTTTTACTTAACTTTCTTCCCTTTTGCTTTTCTTCTTCAACCTTAAACATCTTCAAACCTTAAACTCTTCACTCTTCCTTACTCACCCACTCAACTACTCAACTATTCAACTAACCCCTCAATTTTCTTCAATAAGTTCTTTAGTCCTGCTCCTTTGCACCCATATAATGACACCAATAATTATAAGGGCCATTGGAGGCAGGATCATAAATCCATTATTCTCATATCCAATGTTATATATTCCAATCTTCTCAAAAACCGGATATCCCAATATCTCTCCCGATCCGAGCAATTCACGCAAAAATCCTACTATAATAAGTATTAATCCATAGCCGGCTGAATTGCCGATACCATCCAGGAAAGCAGGCCATGGTCTGTTGCTCATGGCAAATGCTTCAAGACGACCCATAATTATACAGTTAGTAATTATCAGTCCGACAAACACCGATAGTTGCTTGCTCACTTCGTATGCAAAAGCTTTCAGAACCTGGTCAACCAGAATTACCATTGTCGCGATTACCATAAGCTGCACAATGATTCTGATTCGTGGAGGTATCATTTTTCTAAGCGCTGAAATAACTACGTTAGATACAGATAATACAACTATAACTGATATAGCCATAACAATCGAAGGTTCAAGCTTTACTGTAATCGCCAGTGCAGAGCATATTCCAAGTACCTGAACAGTAATTGGATTGTCTACGTTCAAAGGATTAGTAAGAAGTTTTATGTTCTTCGAAGAAAATAATGGTTCTCTGTCGCTCATTTGTTATTTTTCATTTGGTTTTTAAAATAAGTTTGATAACTGCCCAGGCAGTCATACAGCATTTTTTCAAGCCCATCGCTTGTAAGTGTGCCACCTGAAATGGCATCAATTTCATTTAAACTTTCCGGATCTGCTCCACCTTTTACAAGGTCAATAGATATAAATTCCCTGTTTTTATTAAATATTTTCTTGTCTGCAAATTGTGCTCCGAACCAATCAGTATTGATTTCGGCTCCCAATCCCGGTGTTTCACTATCATGGTTAAAATTTGTTCCGTAAATAGTAGTAAAATCCTCATTTAATGCTACAAATCCATAAATAGGTCCCCAAAGTCCTTTACCATGAACAGCCACAATATATATTTTTCTGCCATCTTCAAGAGAACTGACAAACACAGGAAGGGTTCTCTGCTCAAGGGTTTTCCTCATTTGCGATCCCATTTCAATTTCAAAAGCATCAACGCCCTCTTGCTCTTCGCCAACAGTGTTAATAACAAAACTACCGGTAATATATTTTTCGTATAGTTCTTCCGCATCTTTAGCACTGCTTTTAATTCTTATTGAAGAAAGGATATTTCTTTTTTCCTGTATCTCAATATTCTTTTCCTGTAATGGCTGAAGCACCATTGCTGCTGTACTAAGTAAAGCAGCAACAATAACAACCATTATTGTTGAGAAAACAAAAATGTAGGTATTGCTAAAACTTTTCATCTGTATATATTTAGTATCTTGTGTGTTATGTATCTAATGTTGTTTACCTTATGTCGTTTATCTTAATTCATAAGTAACTATTCAGTGCCTTAAGTGTTACGAGTTACGGGCTTGCCACGTGAAATGCGACGGAGGAGCATATTTCACCGTGGTTACGAGTTCACACCTCTTCGCCCTTTGCTCTTCCTTCTCTACTTTTGCCTTTTGCTTTCTCATTACTCATCTTACTCAACTTTATGCACTCTTAACTCTTAAACTTTTAACTTTTAACTTTTAACTATTTATTCTTTGTCTCCTTTTCTTAATATTAGCTTCAATAACATAATGATCTATTAATGGAGCAAATACATTCATCAGCAATATTGCAAGCATCACACCTTCAGGATATGCGGGATTAATAACACGGATTAGAACAGCAAAAATTCCTGCCAAAAATCCATATATCCATTTACCACGTTCGGTCTGTGCCGCAGTAACCGGATCGGTTGCCATAAATACAGCACCAAATGCGAACCCTCCCATAATAAGGTGATGCCAAGCAGGGATCTCCATAAAAGGATTTACTGCAAAAGCATTAAAAAGGAATCCCATTGCAAGCCCTCCTGCAGCCATAGAGAACATTATCTTCCAGCTTCCTATTCCTGTTGCAACAAGAATAACAGCTCCAATCAATATCGCTATAACGGAAGTTTCGCCTATTGATCCCGGAATAGTTCCCAGGAACATTTCCCAGGTAGAAGGTAACTTTTCAGATAAACCTGCTGCAGCATTTGCCAGCGGAGTAGCTCCTGAAAATCCATCTATAACACCATCTCCACTTGTAAGCCCCTGAATCCATACGGTATCTCCTGACATCCAACCCGGGTAAGCAAAAAACAGGAATGCCCGTGCTGTGAGCGCCGGGTTCAGAATATTCATTCCCGTACCTCCAAAAACCTCCTTGCCAATAATGACAGCGAATGCCGTTGCCAGAGCAACCATCCATAATGGTACATCTACAGGTACAATCAGTGGTATTAAGATGCCTGAAACAAGAAAACCTTCATTCACTTCATGTCCCCTGATCTGGGCAACTGCAAATTCAATTCCAAGTCCGACAACATAGGAAACAACAATGATCGGGAGTACTTTCAGAAATCCGAATACAAAATTTTCCCATATTGTAGCCTCCATCCCAATAGATAGATTATGCTGATAGCCTGTATTCCACATACCAAAAAGCAGAGCCGGAACAGCCGCTGCAACAACAACACTCATTGCCCTTTTCATATCAAGGGCATCACGAATATGAGATCCCTTCGTTGTTACCCGGTTTGGAACAAAAAGAAACGATTCAAAAGCTTCGAAAGTGGAATGTAGCTTTGAAAATTTTCCGCCTTTTGAAAAGTTTGGTTTGATTTTATCAACAAATTTTCTTAATGACTTCATTATATTTTGATTATCAGCTTCCTGGTTCAGTTATTTAGAATAATTTATATAGAGTATTTCTTATCCAAGCTCCTTTTGCATCAGTTCAAACCCGCTTCTTAATATTGATTGAACCTCTGTTTTTGAAGTACAAACATATTCACACAAAGCAAAATCTTCTTCTGCCACTTCATATATTCCAAGGTTTTCCATAAGATCAATATCCTCAACAAGAATGGCTTTAAGCAATTGCATCGGATAAATATCCATGGGCAATACCTTCTCATATTGTCCGGTCAAAACAAATGCTCTTCTGCCACCCTGCAGATTTGTATGCAGTGTATATTTTTTGTTTGAAGTAAGAAATGAAAAGAACGTTCGTGAAGCACTGAATTTTTTCAAACCCGGCAAAGCCCAACCTAAAAACTCATAAAAATCACCCTCGGGTATTACTGTTACCTGTGAATCGTAGAAACCTATAAAACCCTCCTTGCTTATTTTACTGCCGGTAAGAACATTCCCGCTAATATAACGGTTATTGCCCTCCTTCACATTATCTATAAGCAATGGTTTAACTGAAGCTCCCAGCTTGGTTCTGTAATAACGTGGTTTTAAAACTTCTGAACCTGTAAGTGCCACCAACCTGGTTGGGTTAAAAACCCCTTTCTCAAATAGTTTTCCGATCACAACCACATCCTGTGGATTAATTGTCCACACCACTTCTCCTTTTTTTACAGGATCAACATGATTTATCTGCACCCCGACATTACCGGTCGGGTGTGGACCCCTGAAGTGATGTAATTCAACATCTTCAGTTTTGGTAAAAACATCAGCTATTGGAAAAACAGCATTAACGCCAATATGTATCTTCCTTGATGTTAATTGTGATAGTGCATCAATTCCTGTTTGAAATGAAATTTCATCTCCGTTAAGAATAAAATCCAGATCGG
>DAOVLD010000010.1 GCA_030631445.1 Bacteroidota bacterium | reverse complement strand
TCCTTCCCAGAAGGTCACCTCATTCACCATCACAACTGACGGTACTGAGGATTTGTCGGATATCAAGGCGGTCAGGGTATGGTTTATGGGTAAAGACTCTTTGTGGGTCAAATATGAAAAGGCCTCTGAAAAAGCAGGCGGACCAAGATTTGGAAGTTTCATTTAAAAAATACAAAACCCTCAATTGGTAAAAAGACAATGAGAAAAGCTAAGGATATTTCGATAAAGGATCTGGTTGAGAAAGCAAAGGAAATGAGAGCTTATAATATGATCGCTCTCACGGCTGCCGGGTCAGGGCATACAGGAGGTACCTTGTCCATAATGGATATTGCAGCCGTCCTTTATCTGAAAGTGATTAATCACGATCCCCTGAATCCTGAGTGGGAAGACCGTGACCGTGTTATCTGGTCGGTCGGGCACAAAGCACCTGCTCTCTACGTAGCATTAGGCATGGCCGGATATTTCCCGCTGGAGGAGACAGTGAAGCTTCGTCAGCTATGGTCAGGATTTGAAGGTCATCCCAACCGTTTTGTTCTGCCAGGTATTGAAATATCTGCAGGATCACTGGGGCAGGGCCTGGGTGTTGCTGTGGGATCAGCCCTCAGTGCAAAACTCGACGAGAAGAACTACCGTGTATACTGTATAATGGGTGACGGGGAACAACAGGAAGGATCTATATGGGAATCTGTGATGAGCGCCGCCCACTATCGCCTTGATAATCTTGTTGGTATAATTGATCTCAACGGTTTACAAATTGACGGGACGACGGATGAAGTTATGAATGTGGCTCCCCTTGCGGAAAAATACAGGGCATTTGGATGGGAAGTGATCCAGGCTGATGGCCATGACATTGAAAAGCTGCTCGAAGCATTCGAAATAGCAAAAAAAATCAAAGGAAAACCGGTAGTAATCATAGCAAAAACAATCAAGGGCAAGGGGGTTTCCTTTGCTGAAAATGTTACCGGATACCATGGTATTCCCCCGCGGGATGGCCGTTATGGCAATGAATCACTCGAACGGGCATTACTGGATATATATGGAGGAGATGACCATGCTTTCACACCTGAAGCTATTGATGGACTTCTTGGCAGGGCAAAAGATTACTATGAAGAAGTAAAAAGTAAATTAAAGGGATCGTTGCCATCATATAGCAAGGATTACTGGTGGAATCAAACGGATATCATGATGGTTGAAATGGATCCTACAAGAATGGGGTTTGGCAGGGCCCTCTCTTCCCTCGGTGGGGATGAGATTACAGTGGCTTTCGGGGCTGATATTACCAGCTCAATAAAGATGGACGATTTTTTCAAAGGCCATCCTGAAAGAAAGAAACGGTTCTTCAGCATGGGTATAGCAGAACAGAATATGACCACCGTGGCTGCCGGTTTTGCCAAGGAAGGCAAGACCTCATTCATAGGTTCCTACGGTGTTTTTGTTTCTGGCCGCAACTGGGACCAGATACGGACTACTCTATGTTATAATAACCTGAATGTAAAGATCGCCGGGGCTCACGGTGGTATCTCTGTCGGCCCTGATGGAGCAACACACCAGGCATTGGAGGAGATACCCCTGATGTATTATCTCCCCAACATGAAGCTGGTTGTTCCTTGTGACGCATTGGAAACCGAGAAGGCTACCAAGGCAATTACAGGAATTCAGGGACCGGGATACATCAGGTTCGGGCGGGAGGCAACTCCTGTTGTAACAAATGCTGAAACACCCTATGTGTTTGGCATGGCAAATATCATACGTTTCCGCCAGGTTCAGGATAATTTCATCGATGCCTTTGAAATCTACATCAGCAATGATTATAAAAATGAGAATGAGGATATTTGCATCGTCTCATGTGGACCGATGGTTGCAGAGTCAATGCGCGCTGCATGGATACTAAAACAGGAATTCGGGATCGAAACACGGATTATAAATATGCATACTGTAAAACCCCTTGATAAAGAATGCCTGATGAGGGCGGCTGAGGAAACAGGCAGGATACTTACGGTTGAGGAACAGCAGGTGAGAGGTTTTGGCAATATTATAGCCGGAGGCATTGTTGCGGGAAACCATTTAAAAGCTTTTGCTATGGAAATGATGGGTATAAATGATTCTTTCGGAGAATCAGGTAATCCTTGGGATCTTATGAAGGCTTTCGGACTTACTGCCGAACATATTGCACAGAAGTGTAAGAAACTAACTGAAAAACAATGAGGTTTAACTAATAAAAAATTAAAACAATGAAAACAATGAAAAAATCTTTATTTCTATTATCTGTAATGCTTCCAGGCATTCTGGCTTTGAATATTGAAATTTCAAATGCCCAGGGGACAGGAGATGTCAAAGATGTTGTAACGATTGATGTGCTGCCGCCAAACAGCATATATAAGATGATATGGCAGCCATACATTGCCCAGCTGGGCAAGGACCATTACGTTGCGGCTTATGGTCTCCAGCTAAGTGGTAAAACAGATATGGGTGATATGTTGTGCTCAATTACGAGGGACGGGGGTAAAACCTGGTCACCTCCTACAAAGATTTTTGATCACAAAGATCGCAATGGTAGCCAGCAATACGCTTATGCCAATGCTAATCTTTACATTCCTGAAGGACATAAGACTTTATGGTTCTTCGGAATGAGATGCCCCATTTCATACAGGAATAGTGAAGAAAGCGAATTAGTCGCTGCCTATTCATGTGATGGAGGGGTTTCCTGAACGCCGGTAGAGCTCTGCGTTAATTTTGTCGGACCGATAATAACCTGCGCTAATCCCGTATCTGTAAAGGAGAATGGTGTCACAAAATATTTACTGGCAGCACACCGGAATGCCCTGCAGAAAGATCCCAAGGGAGACAGAGAACAATTTGTATTGCAAAGCTATGACCTTATCAACTGGGAGCTGGCCAGTTATATTCCCAGACCTGATGATGTGTGGATCTATGAGGGAGTCATAGCCGAAGGCGAACAACCAGGTGAGCTCAAGATGGTTATGCGCACGGCCCAGTATTATAGTCAAAGACAAGCGCTTCCTGTACCAAGGGCCTACTCCTCCATCAGCAAAGACAACGGAAAGACTTGGTCAATGGCTGTTGAAGAGCCAGCACTGTGGAATACTTGTTCCAAAGGGTTTTTCGGCAAGGATTCATTTGGCAGGCATATTTACGTATATAATGATGATGAAAGAAGCGTAAGAAATGGACTTTATTACGTTGTAAAGGAACCTGGTAAAAAATGGTCAAAACCCAGGTTGTTTTATTGGGATAACAACCGTAATAGCTATCCCACTCTTATTGAGAAGGAACCGGGAGTATACCTATGTGTCTGGGATAGTTCAGATGGTCTGGAAAAGAAGAGAACCGCGATCAGGTTTGGAATTCTGGATTTAAATAAATGATTTTCATTGTTGATGTGTAATATTTATTAGTACTCACACTACATATTCAAAATAATGACAGGGGATGAATTTAGCCATATCCACCACGTTAAAGAACCTAGGGCAAAACGGTGCACGCAAGCTGAAAATGTTCTTGCTGTCAAGGAACGCCCGGTGGTTGCAAGAAAGCGGACTGAAAAGTATTACACTGGATACCGATTCCACCGTTAAATCTGTATGTGGCAACCAGGAAGGGGCTGAGAAGCGATTTTACACGACAAAGAAAGGAGCCAAAAGCTATCATCCGCTGCTGGTTTTTGTTAGTGAGATGAAACTGCTGTACCATACATGGTTCAGGTCAGGATCAGCGGATATAGCCAATGGTATTGTTGAATCCTTAAAGGAAGTACAATCCAGTTTGCCGCGGAATATCAGGAAAGTTTTCTTCAGGGCAGACAGCGGGTTCTTCTCAGGGGAGTTATTCGACTTACTGGAATCCTTTTACTGAGACTATCTGGTCAAGGTGAAACTGAAAAATTTATATAAAAAGATTGGAAATGAAAATAGTAATCTTAGATAGCTATACTCTTAATCCCGGCGATTTATCCTGGGAGCCCCTTGAACTACTTGGCAACTGTTCGATTTACGACAGAACCCCTGCCGAACTAACCTTAAAAAGGGCAAAAGATGCTGAAATTATATTAACAAACAAAACTATATTATCTGAAGAAACTATTGAGCAACTCCCCATCTAAAATACATAGGGGTGTTAGCCATAGGTTATAATGTGGTAGATACATCCTTCGCAAAATCAAAAGGAATTCTGGTGGCAAATATCCCCTCTTATGGCACTGACTCGGTTGCCCAAATGGTTTTTGCACATATCCTGAATTTAACCCAACGGGTTGAATACCACTCAGGCACAGTAAAAAACGGCAAATGGACAGAAAATAATGATTTTTGTTACTGTGACTTCCCGCTAATTGAATTAAAGAATCTCACCCTGGGAATTATCGGAGCAGGAAGGATTGGACAGGCAACTGCTTCCCTGGGGTTTGCCTTTGGTATGAAAGTTATAGCTTATGATGTTATCCCTCCTAAATCGCTTTTACCAGGATTAGAGATGAAAGAGATTTAGAAATTTTATTCAAAGTTCAAGGATAAGCATTGTTATTTCAGCTCCCGATGATGCGGATTTTAGCTTATCTTCCTGCAATGCATTAATTCAACTACTTGAAAACAATACTGATGATTTACATTTTCCGCTAAAGGTTTTTTTGACCAAGGTATCTTTAGAAATGAAAAGGATGAAACATATAATTCGCTAATTGACAAACTTGAAGACGATAAAGTTACATTATACATTGAACAAGATTCGAAAAAAATCAGAGGAATCCAAATTGCAGATTTGGTAGCCTCTAAATGTTCCATAATGTTAAAAGAAGCTTTAGGGTTAGTAGATAAAACTGTTAAGGCTGGGAATAAATCTGGTTATGATCCAGATACTGATATTAATATTGGTTTTGAATTATGGGCTGATCTTCGATATAATTTTTTTTCAGACTCTCTACCTGATCCAGATGAATGGGAAAACATGCTAGACTGTAAGGCAAAAGTTGGTAAGAAAGGATTATATATCTCAGAAAACTGCGCTGAAAAAGTTAGATCGGCGGGAGAAGGGAGATTTGGAGAAATGTATTTGGGGTGTATACATTAAAAATACTTGAATTAATCATAAACATGACCTTACTATTTACAATATTTAAACAAAATGAAGATTTCTTAATATCACTAGCTCAACCAGATAAAATAAAAAAAGATTGTCCAATTGCAATAATACCTCCTCAACTGGCTTGGCAAAGAGAATCTTTTAAGAGAAAAATTATTAGCTGCTTCACTTTAAGTTGGAATCCGAGGGAAGAGTTACTTCAAGAATTAGCGCACGAAATACTAATTAAGGAAATTTTTGGATTAAAGGAAGACTTGGCAGAACCTCTTCTGGACTTAATGATATGGCATTTTAACAGGGATTGGGAGTTAAACTATCTTAAGGATTCTGATATAGAAAAATCAAAAGCTTTAGAGGCAATGACTACTCTTACTAGACAAAGATATTGGAATGCTAGATCATTTCAGTTAAACCTTAAATTAGGACTTAGGGCGCCACAAATCTGTATTTTACTTGCCCCTGTTGTTGCAAAGGTTCCCATTAAATCCATACAATACTTTATTGATATTCATTCCAGATATGCTTTTAATTCAATAAGGAAATCAGGACATCCTTCCTCTGACCAAATCATATCCTATTTATATGAAATTTTATTTCTTCAACAAAAAATCGCTACTTCTCTTCATTCATTTTTGCTCTCAATAGATCTCATAAAAAAAACTAAAGGCGAGTCAATGTTAATAAAAAATGAAATGGACGCAATAATCAATGCTGATATAATATTCTCCTACTTAAAAGCAACAATCGAAAAAACGATTGCATTAATCGGTTATACATATAACATAAAAAGTACTGAAAGTAAAAAGACTCATAAACAAAAAATCAAGAATCTAATAGATGGTATTCCAACAAGAGTCAAAGAACTTTCTTATTATCATTTCATTGATGAGTTCATTAGCACAAAACACATAGAAGAAATTAATAGGTATAGAACAGGTCTTTTACATAAAAAAGGAATTTCTGATTTACAACCTCACAATTACTTTGGTAAAATTGATTCACCATTATGTCTGATAAAGTTATTTGAAATATTACATGAACAGCATGCGAAAAATTCTGCGATAATAATTGCAACGATTGCACTATTATCTGATGAATTAGTATATATGGATCCTCCAGATTATAAGATTTATGAACTGCCTTCTCAAAGATTTACTGACTGGCTGAAGACCATAAACTTGGATTAATAACACTACAAAGTTTTAAAATAGATGACAGGCACAAATCAGCATTTTGTTCCTCTATATTACTTGAAAACTTTTGCCAACAGCAAAGGATTATATGTATATGATAAGAATGAAAATAGATTCCTGTCTGAAAATCGAATTCCTGTAAACAAAATAGGATTCTCAAAGAACTTTTACGATATAGAACCAGAATATCTCTCAAGATTCATTCAAGCTGAAATAAGCGATGAATCTTTTGTTGATAGTTTATTAGAAGAGTATAACGAAAGAATATCAGCGCCATTAATTAATAGTTTTATTGAATTTGGCGAAATGGTATATAGAATAAAAAAATTAAATATTGCTTCTATAATACGACCTAATGATGTCATTGACTTTTTGGTTGTTCAGCTTTTTAGAACACCTTTCTTTAGAAAGCAGTTTGAGTTCATTGCTAGAGACCTTTACAAAAAGCATCACGATAAACCTGATTTGTTAAAAAGATACTCTATTGAAGACATTGCTAGAACAATTCATGGAGTATATATCATTTGTGCAATTTGTAATACTGATATATGGAAAAATCAAGAAAATGATTCTTTGATTAAATCAATGTTTAGATTTATTGAATTTGAAGTGATAGATAAATTTGAACAATTGAAAGCAATGAGCAAGACTCTTTGGGTTTCAGCTGTTGATAATTGTTATATCACAAGTGATAATCCAATTGTTATTTCTCAATCAGATAGTGGTAAAATTGAATTGCTTTTCTTTCCGATAACTAAAAGATGTTCTATTACTTATTCATTTCTTGAACAGGCAAACAAGAGTGTAATTACTATAAATGAAAAGCGTAAGAAAGTTTTATTGGAGCAAAATAGGATTATGAAAGACTGGGCAAATAGATTTATCTATTCATATAATAAGACTGACATATCAAATCGTCAATAAATCTCTATTGATTATTGCGTCTTCCTATTCTTGAGTTAAGACTTAATATTGGATGTAACTTAAATTGCTGAATTCATTAATCTCCTAATATGCAGATCTATAAATAATTGCAATAAGAAAATTTCCATCAACACTCAATAAAAAAATCCCGCAGACTTTTGATTTTGCGGGATTTATATTTTGGAGTGGTGATTCCTCTTTTGGGTTGTGGTGCCACCTGCACTTGAACTTAATGGAAAAAACTTTAAATCTATAACTCCGGAATTTTATTAATTGCTTTGTTTTCATCCAGCCCAAGAGATTTTAAGTAAATATCAGTTTGTTCAAGGCTTTGATGCCTGCACTGCTTTTGTAAAGTTTTTATATCGACACCGGCATTATAGGCTGATACAACTCCCGAATGTTTCCAGGAATATAATGTATAAGATTTACTGAGTGCTAATTCTTTCACCAGTTGTCTGTACCTCCAACCCATTACATTTTTGGAAACAGGTTTAATTCCGTTCTTGCTTTGAAAAACATATTCATTGTCTGTTTTGAAAATTCCGGATTTTTTCAATTCTCTGGCAAAAGCCTCCGGTATAGTAACATAACCATCCATACCGTTTTTACTTATGTGACCAGGAATAAATATTTGCCATTTTTCCAAATGAATATGCTGGAATGTTAATTGTCGAACCTCATTTGGTCGCAGGTAGCAGTAATATATAAATTGGACAAATAACCACAGCTGCTTGTCTTTTTTTTCTATAACCTTTTTAATCTTTTTAATCTGGTTTTTACTTAAAGCGAGATTCCTTCTTGAAGAGGCTTCTTTGTGCTTTTTAAGCTTTTGAAACGGATTATTTGTTATAATCTCTCTATCAACCAGTACCTGAAAAAAAGATTTTATATATGAGATATCTCCGTTTATTGTCCTGGCCGAATAATCGCAATGAACCAATAAATAATCATCAAAATAAATAGCCCTGAGTTTATCGAAATATGTTATATCCATAGTGGCGATCCGGTTATCTTTTGCCCATTCCAGAAATTTATTTTTTGTACTTTTATAGGATGCATAGGAAGTTGCGCGGATAGAAGGCCTTTTAATCTCTAAAGCATACTCAACTGCTTCGGACAATGTGAATGATTTTCTTTCTTCTTCCCCGGACTCAACTGTCTTGCCAACGTCAATGTGATAACCTTCATCTAACAGTTCGTTTATCTCGCGGATCATCCTGTTGGCGTACCTTTTCCTTTCCTGGGATGTGGTGTAATGGTTCGCATCATAAGTTCGCTTCCTTACAAGGCAGTCCTTCTGAACATCCCAGGCATAGAATTCTATATACCAACGTTTTGTGAGGTCTCCGTTACAATCATTCAACCGGGCAGCTTTGAATGGATATTTTTCTTCTTGCGAGTTCAATTTTGTTAAATTGAATTTGGCGCAGCTTGCGCCAAAACTTGGCGCAAATGCAGAATTTCGAAAATCAACGCCCTGATTATGAGGGCGTTGATCGTCATTTGGGTGGATGATGGGATTTGAACCCACGACCCCTGGAACCACAATCCAGTGCTCTAACCAACTGAGCTACACCCACCATGTATGCTTATTAAAAGAACTTCTGACTAACAATCCGGTGCAATAACACCTGCAACTTTGAACTGCAAAGATAGATATTAACCTCTGTTTTTCATAAAAGAATAAATTATTTTTTAATCCAAACCTTTTTTGCCTTTTTTATTCTAAATTCAAAATTTAATATTCTTCCAAAGTGTTTCGTGTTACGCGTTTTAACTACTCTTTGACTCGTCGTCATTTGCGCCGGATGAAACGGTACTGCAACTAATAAAAACCGGTAGTTCCGGCGGTTTCGACACACGTACATGTACCCCGGGTTACGCTTCGCTCCACCCAGGGCTATTGCTTGTCGCGCCTTTGGCGCTAACTTTGCCCTCAAACTTAAAACTCTTTCTTTATTAAAATTTCAAACCTCCAAGGCTTTGCATTTCTTCTTACCGGCATTTACATCCGGAAGCTGGGACCCGCTTGGCGTAGATTGCGGTTGCAACAAAAGCTGCTTAAGACGAAAAGAAATGTTAAATCTTGAATGTCCTGAGTACACAACTATACAAAGCAAACAGATAAAAGCTTTCTTTTGTTGTAGCAATCAAGCCATTAGCGGGTAGCTGAGGATGTTAGCCGGCGATTTTTTTTTGTTTCGTTTCTTTTGATCGTTCAAAAGAAATGAAAGCTCTTAGAAGAGAATTAAAATCACTTAACTAATTATAAAATGACGAGTATGTGCAATACTAATCAATTGGAATTCAACCCCTGCCTACCGGCAGGCAGGTCGTCCGGTGTTGTGTATTTATTGTAATACATAGTTCCCCCGACCCCAACCGGAGCTACCAGACTTTAAGCCCTCCTTATTCTTTCTTTTTACTACTGTACCACTACAACACTGCAACACAACCTTTCGACGCTTCATTATTTGCGCCGGATGAAACGGTACTGCAACTAATAAAAACCGGTAGTTCCGGCGGTTTCGACACACGTACATGTACCCCGGGTTACGCTTCGCTCCACCCAGGGCTATTGCTTGTCGCGCCTTTGGCGCTAAAGAACTTTAACCTCAAACCACAGTGAAATATGCTCCTTCCCTGGTGAAATATTTTCGTGCCTCAAATTTAACCCCGATACAGTCATTCTTCCTTACGGGGCAGGCATGGCAAGTGTCGCATTTCACCCCGATGAAATAAAAAGAATTTCATGGGGTAAACGTAGCAAGCTTTTGCCTTTTCTTCTCAACTTTTTATGCTGAGCGCAGTCGAAGCATAGTTCACTTTTAACTTTAGTCACTTTAAACTTCTTCTCTTCTTAACTTTAGGCACTCCAAACTTTAGTTCACTTTAGGCACTTTTAACTTTATTGTTTGATTATATTTGTCGCACTTTTGTGATACTGTTGAAAAATTTTTCTGGCTAAACAAAAATGAACCTTGAGATCATCTAAATTTATAAATAATATATCTGCTCTGCAGACATTTCAATTAGCCAGGTTTAGTACCTTCCTGGTAATAAGTATTTTATTTACAAAGAGCTATCTTTCTGCTGAACAGATCGGGGTTTTTGAGGTTTTTTTGTTTATAGCAAGTTTTATAAGTTTTTTCTGGGTAACAGGTCTGATTCAATCCTTCCTTCCTCTCTTTAAAAATAATAAAGCATTTTCAAGAGATGGTGAAAATAATTCGGAAAAATCTCCGGAGATATTCAATGCTTTTATTCTGCTTGCCTTCTTCAGTCTTGTTGCTTTTCTTTTCGGATTGAGCATAAAACATAATTTTTCTGTTTTCGGCATTTCCGGTAATGTGCCGTTAATAAATTTACTTCTGGTTTATATTCTGCTTAGTAGTCCATCTGTACTTATTGAGTATATATATTTAGTTAAAAACAAATCGGCAACTATTATCTGGTACGGAACAATTTCATTTAGTCTTCAGCTTGGATTGGTGGTAATCCCAATTTTTATGGGATATGATATTGTATATTCTATATGGGGACTGATAGCAATATCTATCATGAGATTAATATGGTTGTTTTTTCTATTGGCAAAATATGCTGAGATCAGATTCTCTTTACCTTTCATAAAAGAACATTTAAGGCTCGGAGCTCCATTGATAATTAGTGCTTTGCTCAGCGGATCAGCTCAATATATTGACGGTGCAATAGTTACAAGTAAGTTTGATGCCAGTACTTTTGCTATTTTTCGTTATGGAGCAAAAGAATTCCCTCTGGTTATATTGTTGGCAAATGGTTTGAGTAATGCTATGCTTTCCGAGTTTTCTACTTCCGCTAAAATTAAGAGCTCAATGGAAGTGCTAAAGCGCAAATCTGCCCGGCTGATGCATTTTTTGTTTCCAATAACATTAGTCGTTATGTTTCTTGCGCGATGGCTTTATCCTATTATGTTTAATGAGAACTTTACAAGAAGTGCCGATGTGTTTCTTATTTACTTATTATTGATCATTTCCAGACTTGTTTTTCCGCAGACAATATTGATAGGAATGAAGAAAACAGGTGTTATTTTAAGAGCCTCACTGGTTGAGATAGTACTAAATATTGGCCTTAGCTTATATCTTGTGCAGTTTTACGGACTGGCAGGTATAGCTCTTGCTACAGTAATAGTATATCTCATTGAAAAACTATATCTTATAGGGTATCTTTATACAAAACTCAAAATTAAACCAACACAATATATTCCTGTTAATTATCATTTAATTTACAGTGCGATATTGATTATTATGTTTGTTCTGATTGACCACCGGATTATCGATTTCTTCTAACTTAATTCGATATAGAAACCTGAATTCATTATAAGTGTTTAAATGTGTAAATTTGAAAAAGAAATTTATCTTTGAAATCAGGACAGTATCCAATACTTATATTTATTATACTTAGAATTTCCTGTGGAAATTGTCAAATGTGAATGAAATTGTTCCGAATAAGCTGAGTTACATGGAAGATCTTGAGAAATATTTTGAAAAGTTCCGGAAGAATATTATTGGTAATAATTATGAATTTGAAACACCTTATGGGATAAAAAAAATAGTCTATAACGATTGGCTTGCCAGTGGCCGGTTATATGCTCCCATTGAAAAGAAAATCTCTGAAACTTTTGGTCCGTTCGTTGCTAACACACACACTGAAACCAACGAAACCGGTACATTGATGACTTACAGCTACCGCCATGCTCATGATCTGTTAAAGAAACACGTAAATGCAGGCCCGAATGATGTTATCATTACTGCAGGTTTTGGTATGACAGCAGTGATTAACAAGCTTCAGCGGATCATAGGTCTTAAGGGTTGCGGCATTATCAGCCATAAGGAATGTTTAAAAGAGAAAGAGAAACCGGTGGTTTTTGTAACCCATATGGAACACCATTCAAACCATACTGCCTGGTATGAAACCCTTGCTGATGTTGTAGTTCTTAAACCTGATAAAGATCTTTTAATTGATCTCGATGAATTGCGAAATCAGCTTAACAAATTCAAAGACAGGAAATTTAAAATAGGTTCTTTTACCGCTTGTTCAAATGTGACCGGAATTATTACTCCATATCATGAGATGGCAAAAATTATGCATGAATATGGTGGATTATGTTTTATCGATTTTGCTGCTTCAGCACCTTATGTTGATATTAATATGCATCCTGAAGATCCTATGGAAAAACTGGATGCGATCTTCTTCTCCCCGCATAAGTTTCTCGGAGGTCCAGGATCAGCAGGTGTGCTTATTTTCGACTCGGCAATGTATAATTGTGATGTGCCGGATAATCCGGGAGGAGGAACAGTTCAATGGACAAATCCATGGGGGGAATATAAATATATAGATGATATTGAAGTCAGGGAAGATGGTGGAACCCCGGGATTTCTGCAAGCTATACGGGCGGCACTTGTAATAGAATTAAAGAATCAGATGGGAACTGAGAAAATAAGAATACGTGAAGAAGAACTGGTGAAAATTATATTCAGGGAACTGAAAAAACTCCCTTCAATAAAGATCCTTGCTGATAATGTTGAAGACCGCCTTGGAGTAGTTTCATTTTATCATGACGAAATACATTATAATTTGATTGTTAAATTGTTGAGTGACAGATACGGGATTCAGACAAGAGGAGGATGTGTATGTGCAGGTACATACGGACATTTCTTACTGGAAGTCAGTAATAATATGTCTAAAGCAATAACTGACAAGATTGCACACGGTGACCTGTCTGAAAAACCGGGATGGGTTAGATTTTCGCTCCATCCTACACAAACAGATGATGAGATGTACTATTTTGTTAATGCCTTGAAAGAAATTTTCGAAAATCATAAAGAGTGGAGAAAAGATTATTTGTATGACAAAACAGTAAATGAGTTTTTTCACAAAGAAGACAAAGGGCTGAAGAAAAAGAAAATAGAGAATTGGTTTTCTTTTTAACCGGATTACCGGGATTAAATTTGGAGGATATTACAAATCAGGAAGAAAATGAAAATGATAGAAGTAGTAAGTCGTACACATAAAAAGGACTTTCTGAAAGTTCCAAAACTACTTTATAAAAATGATAAGTATTGGGTATGTCCTCTTGATAGTGAGATTGAAAGCATATTTGATCCTGAGAAAAACAATACCTTTAAAAGAGGTGAGGCTATACGCTGGATATTGTATAGTGCCAATGGCGATTTGACAGGAAGAGTTGCAGCTTTTTTTGAGAAAAATTATGCTTCTGTTAACTTTCAACCAACTGGTGGAATGGGTTTTTTCGAGTGTATTGATGATGAAAATGCTGCTTTTAAGCTCTTTGATGTTGCAAAGAATTGGCTGAATGAAAGAGGTATGGAGGCTATGGATGCGCCTATAAATTTCGGAGAAAATGATAGTTATTGGGGACTGCTGGTTGATGGATTTATTCACCCCGGTATCGGAATGCCTTTTCATAAAACTTACTATAGGGATTTTTTTGAAAAATACGGATTCAGGAACTACTACAATCAATATGCGTATCATAAAGACTTAACAAAGGTTCATGTTTTCCCCGAAAGATTTATGAAAATTGCGACATGGATATCAAAAAAACCGGGTTATAGTTTTAAGCATTTTGAATTTAAAGAAAAGGAGAAATTTATTGATGATCTTGTAACTATATATAATTCAACCTGGACCGAATTCAAAGACGATTTTACTCCTTTGGATTATGATGAAATGAAAAAATCTTTGGAAAAAGCAAAACCTTTTATTGATGAGGAACTAATATGGTTTGCCTATTATAAGGAAAAACCGGTTTCGTTTTTTTTACTCTTCCCCGACCTGAACCAGATACTCAGGCATATGAACGGGAAAATGCATATTTTTAACAAGCTCAGGTTCCTTTACTATAAATATACTCATGAAATGACAAGAATCAGGGGAGTGGTAGCAGGTGTTGATCCAAAATTTCAAAATTCAGGAATAGAATCGGCAATTTTCAAACATCTGTATCATATATTTAAGAAAAAGCCTTATTATAAGGAACTTGAATTATCCTGGATTGGAGATTTCAACCCTAAAATGCAAGCTATATATGAAGCTGTTGGAGCTGAAAAGATGAAAACATACATTACCTATCGGTATCTGTTTAATCCTGATGCTGAATTTATGAGATATAAGGATGAAATGAAGAAGAAGTGAAGATGAGAAGAGGTGATGAGGAGATGAAGTGATGGGGTGCGAAAAATTAATTGCGTATTAATTTTGTGATTTCATATTCAATATGTAATTTTGCAAACCTTTGAAAGATTAAGTTTATTTATCTGGATTGAAAAACAATAGAAATGAAGAAAGAAATACATCCGAAGAATTACAGGTTAGTTGTTTTTAAAGATATGTCAAACGAAACAACTTTTTTAACAAGATCAACTGCACTCTCGAAGGAGAAAATAAAAATGGATGATGGTAAGGAATATCCATTAATTAAGCTCGAGATATCGGATACATCTCATCCTTTCTATACAGGTAAAATGAAGCTTGTTGACAGTACCGGACGAGTGGATAAATTTATGAACAGATATAAATCACATATTGATAAAAAGAAGAATAAGTAACAGAAAGACATACTTTATTTAAGCTCCGGTTTTACGGGGCTTTTTTTTTGGCACAAGGATTGACATATAAGAATGGAAGAATGGAATAATGGAATAGTGGAATGATGGGAAGAAGAAAGAATGGAATAATGCCCGCCTGACCGGACGGGCAGGGAACAATGGGCAATGGAATGACGGGATGCTGGATTCCCCAATATTATTCGCTCCCACAATCCTTCCAACAACCCGCTCATGAGGTTTTCGCAAACAAGTTTGCTCAAACGTTCCAATATTCCAACATTCCAATATTCCAATATTTATTTTATTATAATTTAATGATGCTCTGCCAAATTGTCGTAATTTTGAAAAGAATCAGTAGTAAAAGATATGAGTGAAATGTTTGAGAAAAAGTTTAAGGGCTTAGTGCTTGCTGAACCTGTTGAGAATGATTCGGAATTTATCTCTATAATTTCTGATGAAGAAGAGGAAGATCTGAAAAAAACAGAACTGCCTGATGTACTGCCCATTTTACCTCTGAAAAACACTGTCCTTTTTCCCGGGGTAATTATTCCAATAACAGTTGGCAGGGAGAAATCTCTTAAGCTTATTCGTGAAGTAAATAAAAAGAGTAAACTGCTTGGGGCTGTTGCACAGAAGGATGATAAAGTAGATGACCCTGGTTACAAAGACCTTAACAGGGTTGGGGCTCTGGCGCAAATTGTGAAAATCCTGGAAATGCCTGATGGATCAACATCTGTAATTATTCAGGGAAAGAAGAGATTCGAAATGACAGACCTTGTTAGCGAGGAACCATATTTGCGTGCAAAAGTAAAACCACTGGAAGATGTTAAACCGGTAAAAGACAGTAAGGAATTTGATGCTATAATCGGATCATTGAAAGATGTTTCATACAGGATTATCAAGTTGTCACCAAATATTCCATCTGAAGCTTCTTTTGCTATTAGAAATATTGAAAGTTATATTTTCCTGATAAATTTTGTTAGTTCAAATACTGATGTAAGGGTTGCGGAAAAGCAAAAACTTCTGGAAATGAATGATCTTAAGGAAAGAGGAATTCTTTTGCTTGAATACTTGATAAAAGAAGTTCAGATGCTTGAACTGAAAAATGATATCCAGACAAAAGTAAAAACCGATATTGATCAGCAACAACGTGAGTATCTGCTTCATCAACAGATGAAAACTATACAGGATGAGTTGGGTGGTAGTCCCAATGAACAGGAAATGGCTGAGTTTAAAAAGGGTGCAAAAGAGAAAAAGTGGAGTAAAGAAATAGCCGGGTTTTTTCAGAAAGAGCTTGAAAAACTTCAACGTCTGAACCCGGCTGCCGGCGAATATTCTGTGCAGGTAAATTATCTGCATGTTTTACTTGACCTTCCCTGGGGAGAATATACCAGCGATAATTTTAATTTGAATCGCGCCCAGGTAGTTCTCGATGAAGATCATTACGGGCTGGAGAAAGTGAAAGACCGGATTATTGAGCATCTCGCAGTACTTAAATTAAAGGGTGATCTAAAATCACCAATACTTTGTCTTTATGGTCCTCCGGGAGTTGGTAAAACTTCTTTGGGAAAATCCATAGCCAGGGCACTAGGGAGAAAATATGCAAGAATGTCATTAGGTGGATTACATGATGAAGCCGAAATAAGAGGGCATAGAAAAACTTATATTGGTGCTATGCCCGGAAGGATTATACAGAACCTGAAAAAAGCAAAATCATCAAATCCTGTTTTTATACTTGATGAAATTGATAAAGTAGGTACGGATTTCAGGGGCGATCCTTCATCAGCGCTGCTGGAGGTGCTTGATCCGGAACAAAATCATAGTTTTCATGATAATTATCTTGAACTGGAATATGATTTGTCAAAAGTGATGTTTATTGCTACAGCTAATACTCTTAATACTATAAGTCCGGCATTACGCGACAGGATGGAAACTATTGATGTTAGTGGTTATATTGTTGAAGAAAAAATTGAAATTGCGAAAAGACATCTGTTGCCAAAACAACTGGAAGCACATGGAGTAGCTAAAAATCAACTAAAATTCTCCAAAAAAGTGCTTGAAAGAATTATTGAAGATTATACACGGGAGTCAGGAGTACGGGAACTTGATAAGAAAATTGCAAAAACCATTCGTGTTATTGCAAAGAAAATTGCTTTGGAAGAACAATATGATAGTAAACTAACTCTGAATGACCTTAAAGATATCTTAGGTCCTGAAGAATACCTGAAAGGGATATACCAGGGAAATGATTATGCCGGTGTTGTTACCGGACTGGCATGGACAGCAGTAGGTGGTCAGATACTTTTTGTCGAAACCAGTTTGAGCAAAGGAAAGGGAAAATTAACACTTACCGGAAACCTTGGTGATGTTATGAAAGAATCAGCAACCATTGCCCTGGAATATATAAAAGGACATGCAGGATTACTTAACCTTCCCGATAACCTTAGTGAACAATGGAATGTCCATATTCATGTGCCTGAAGGTGCTATTCCAAAAGATGGTCCGTCTGCAGGAATAACAATGGTGACATCACTTGCTTCTGCCCTGACAAAAAGAAAAGTAAGAAAGAACCTTGCAATGACAGGCGAAATAACACTTAG
>DAOVLD010000247.1 GCA_030631445.1 Bacteroidota bacterium | reverse complement strand
GAAAAAATCATTTGTTTGAATTTTTTTGAAGGAGAATGAATAAAATCACCCAATTTCAGAGCATTCCATTTTTCATCAATATCTTTTATCGTTGTATCATCAGAAACAATTACATTTGGCCAATCTCTCTTAAACTGATTAAGTTTAGACTTTCTGGTTGCATCAACTATAAAACAGGATGTTTCAGTTTCAAGTTTAATTGACCGGATATCTCGTTCCGGTTCAATGTTTCCAAGTGTAACCCATACAAGCATTGAAACTTCATTCATATCCAGACCATAATCAACTATGACAAGAATTTTTATCCCGGAAACAGAAATTTTATTCAAAAGATTTTTTCCTGTTTCATAAAATTGTTCCTTTCCCTTTTTTAGGATTGATACAAATATGACAGGGATTTTTTTCTTTAAAAGTGAAACATTTACTCCTGATATTTGGGGTTCCTGTTCGGTAAATTTTATTATTTTATCAATTTCAATTTTGCTAAACAGAGTCTGTTTTACTGTTGTTCCGGTAGAGGTATTTGTAGCATCAATACACAATTTACTACCATACGCCAATTGCGTAGACGAGTGGTCAAGAATATCAAGAGGTCCTTTACTAAAGTGAAAGTCTCTGGATAATTTAACATTATCAAATATATATTTAGCAAGTTTCTGATAATTGTGAATATCAATTTCCTTACCTGTAATTACCATTATTTTTGTAAACATCATCTGGCCTGCCCCCCAGATTGTATTCATTACTTTTTGTGCCTGACCCTGGAATGTTTTATTTATCTTAATAACAGTCAGGTTATGTGCAATTCCCTCCGGAGGCATCTCCATATCCAGAATTTCGGGGATCATGGTCAATTTCATAGGTGTCAGAAATATCCGTTCAGTAGCCTTGATTATCCAGGCATCTTCCTGTGGGGGTATACCTACAATTGTTGCAGGATATACTGCATTTTTTTTATGGGTAATACATGTAACATGAAATTTCGGGAACCAGTCCGGTAAAGAATAAAAACCTGTATGATCGCCAAATGGCCCTTCCCATGCTAATTCCTCTTCCGGATCTATATATCCTTCAATAATAATATCTGCTTCAGCCGGAACTTCAAGATCATTCGTAAGGCATTTTACCATATTCACTTTCCTTTTTCGAATGAATCCAGCCAACATATATTCATCAATATTGTCAGGCAGGGGGGCGGTTGCACTATAGGCAAGTACAGGATCACCTCCCAGGGCAACGGCAACAGGCATTTTCTTTCCAATTGCTTTGTACTGATAATAATGGCGTGCTCCTGTTTTATGGGGGTGCCAATGCATACCGGTAGTAGTTTTGTCGAAAAGCTGCATTCTGTACATTCCCACATTCCTGGTACTATTTTGAGGATCGCGGGTAATAACCATAGGAAGGGTAATAAACCGGCCACCATCTTCAGGCCAGCATTTTAGCACAGGAAGTATGCTAAGATCCGGGGTTTTGTGAATTACCTCCTGGCATCTTCCCTTACCGGATATTACTTTAGGCATCCAGGATCCCAGTGCTTTCAACATTGACAGAAGCTTAATTTTCCCCCACATACTTTCCCGGGGTTTGGTTAATTGCCGGAATATTGTTTCAATTTCTTCTCCGATTCTATCAAGGTCATTTGTACCAAGAGCTAAACAAACCCGATTATATGATCCCATAGCATTGATCAGAACGGGGAATGTTGTTCCGGTGTTTTCAAACAACAAAGCTTTTCCTCCTCCATTAGATTTGGAAACCCGGTCGGTTATTTCAGTTATTTCGAGTTCCGGATTAACATATTCTTTAATACGAACAAGTTCATTGTTTTCTTCAAGTATGTTAATAAAATGCTTCATGTTATCAGATGCAATTTATATCCAAAAATCAAACTACAAGATACAAAAAAAGGCATTCTTGAGAATGCCTTTTTCGCACGCGATAATAAGATATCTAAAAACTTATTTTTTAAATGCAATATCTTCAACCATTTTTGTTGAAAGTGATTTAGGTCTTTCAATAGGGTATCCAAGAGCACGGTCCCAAATAATATTGGATACAACACCAATAGCACGACCGATACTGAAAAGTACAGTATAGAAATCATACTCACGAATTCCATAGTACCATTGGATAACTCCTGACTGAGCATCAACATTTGGCCAGGGATTTTTAGCTTTTCCATGTTCTCTCAGAATATCAGGCACAACCTGGTACAACGAGTCTACATATTTAAAGATCGGGTCATCAGGTAAATGTTTCAAGCAAAAATCCCGTTGTGCTTTATACCTGGGATCTGTTTTTCTTAACACAGCATGACCATAGCCCGGGATTACCTGTCCTGAGTTTAATGTATCCCAAACAAATTTTTTCATCTCCTCTTCAGTTGGTGTTTTACCACCCATTTTTTCCATAACTCCCTGTATCCAGCGAAGCACTTCCTGGTTTGCCAGACCGTGCAACGGACCAGCAAGACCATTGACCATTGCAGAGATTGCATAATAAATATCTGACAGAGCGCTGGAAACAAGGTGTCCTGTATGAGCACTTACATTTCCACTCTCATGGTCACTATGGAGAATAAAATATAATCTTGACATATCATCATAGGGTTTATCAATTCCCATCATATGTGCAAAATTTGCTCCGAAATCCAGATCAGGATTTGGAGGTATAATATTTCCATTTTTATATTTTGCCCGGTAGATATAAGCCCCTATCTCAGGCAATTTTGCAAGCAGATTCATGGCATCTTCATATGTTGGATCCCAATAATCCATTTTGCTTATCCCTTTCTGATAACCTTTAACAAATTCAGATTCCTTTTCCATCGAAAGTACAGCTGCAGAAAACATCACCATAGGGTGAGTATCGTCAGGAAGCGCATTAATGACATCAAAAACATACTTCGGCACTACTCTTCTATGCTTAAATTCTTCTGCAATTTCATTAACTTCGTTTTCGGTTGGCAGATCACCTGTTAAAAGCAGATAAACAAATCCTTCAACAAAAGGTATTTCTGAACCATCTTTTGGTTTGGGTAATTTTTCAAGCACTTCAGGTATCGTGTAACCCCGGAATCTAATTCCTTCGTATGGATCAAGGTAAGAGATATCCGTTACCAGGCATTTTATACCACGCATACCACCAATTAGTTTAGCAATAGTAACATCACCAACAACCACATCGCCATATTCTTTAATCAATTTTGTGGTGCGGGGACGCCAATTTTCAATCTTTTCGTGTAATTTTTTCTTTAAATCAGACATTTTTCAGAGGGGTTTTTGATTACTAAAATTAATATTTTCATTAAATATAGGTGATATTGCCATCAAAACCTAAGATATTTATATGCTGTAAATCAGGTTTAAAATAAAAAACAGAGGCTGATTCTATCAACCTCTGTTTTATAGTTATTTAGAAGATAT
>DAOVLD010000153.1 GCA_030631445.1 Bacteroidota bacterium | reverse complement strand
TAATGCGTCATACTAATTAAATGGATCAAAAAGACGACCGGTACTATATTAATAAAGTCCTGGAGGGTGATGTGCAGGCTTTTTCATACCTTGTTGATAAATACAAGGATATGGTTTTTACTCTTGCTTTCAGGATACTGAAAAACAGGGAAAATGCGGAGGAAATAGCGCAGGATGCTTTTTTAAAGGTCTATCAAAATCTTGGAAAATTCAGATCAAAATCAAAATTTTCAACTTGGTTATACCGTATAGTGTATAATACTGCTATTTCTAAAGTGAGGGTTAAGCAAAAAACGACAATGTCAATTGAAGATGAGAAGTTTTATGAAATAGGGGATGATGAACATGATGTAAATAAAGGCTTTGATATTGAGAACAACAAAATGATACTGCAGAGATTATTAAATAAACTGGATGAAAGCGATAGAGCGCTTATTACTCTGTATTATCTTGATGAATGCAAAATTTCTGAAATATCAGAAATTACCGGTTATAACAACTCAAATATTAAGGTAAAACTGCACAGGACAAGAAAAAAAATGCAGGAAGAACTGCAAAAGATATTGAAAAGTGAAATTGTTGAAATTATTTGAACAAGAACTGTTTTAAATAAAAATAATAAATAATGAAATTGCCAGATAAAAATATAACCCGGAAACTTGATGAACTATTGAAACATCAGGATTATGAAAAAGCACCTGAAGATTTTTCAGATAAAGTCATGTCCGGTTTACATCCTGATTTGGCACATGTCAACTTTCAATATACTCCTCTTATTGGTAAAAGAATCTGGATATTCCTTGGAGTGTTATTACTGATTTTATTTATTCTGGCATTTATTTTTCCTTCCAATTCTGAGACCTGGTTTGATATCCCGCTTGATTATTTATCCGGTTTAATAGAACATACAAAATCAATCTTTAATATAAGTTTCAATTTATTCAATAATTTAGATGTATCATTCCTTTTCCCTGTTATTATTCCCTCATTTGTTCTCCTCATTATTTTTGACCGGTTAATACACTTAGTGATGAACCGAACCCCGAAAAAATCGGGGTGAGCTATCCCGACAATGTCGGGACAGGCTATGTGACCGTTGAAAATAAAATTATAAACACATGAAAAACAAAAGTTTCTTTATTATTTAAGATCAAATAATAAAACCATAACTCATTTGTCCGATCCCGGGAAATCACAAATCTCTGATTTGCCAATTTCTCGAGGATAAGTACAGCTTTTATCGCATTTTTTTATTGAAAGAAAGATATATGTTTCCTAACCTGAAAAATTCATGAATCCTATGAACTGGGCTTGCGAGCTTCGCAACCGCTAAAGCTTTATGCGAACGCGGTCACCTGAGGTAATTTTTCTGCTGACGTAGGAATAATCAATAGTTGAGGACTTCTCAACTATTGATTTTCCCCAGTCAGGGGTTAGCCTGTACTATTCATAAATATTGAAAAATGATAATATTTATGAATACGTCAGGCTAAATTTCAGTTTTTTTGCGAAAATAAGTTAATTTCGAAAATTGTTATTTTAGGAAATTCATAACTGCCAGTGAAGTCATACACTATTAATGCAATACTAAAGGGAATTCGTGAGAAGGATGATAAAGTATTGCATTATATATACCAGGAAAGTTATCCTGCAATAAAAAAACATATAGTTAATAATAGCGGTAATGCCCACGATGCAAAAGACATTTTCCAGGATGCAATAGTAATTATTTATAGTAAGAGTAAGAAGAACGATTTTACTTTGGATTGTGATTTCTCGACTTATATATATTCTGTTTGTAAGTTATTGTGGTTGAAGGAATTAAAAAAGAAAAAAGATGAAAAAACGAATAATAAAGAATTAGAAGAGTTACTAAATTACCAGGATGATATTATTGGAAGTGGTGGTGTATCTGAAAAATATGCAATTTATTATAAGTATATTAAAAAATTAGATTATGATTGCCAGAAAGTACTGCGCTTGTTTTATGAAGAGGTTAAGGTTAAGGAAATTGCAGATATAATGGGGTATAAGAATGAGCATATTGCCAGATCGAAAAAATTCAAATGCAAAGAGAAATTGCTAAAATGGATCAGGAAGGATCCGAATTTTCAAAACAGGATTAATAACGATTAAATACTCATTTTTTTCGAAAACCATGAGCACTGGTATAAATTATCCAACCTGCTGATAGCACAATAATAACAAGGGCTATTAAGAAATAGGTTCTTTTGAAATAAACAGGAGAATGATCACCTATATGAATATATGGCGACCAGAAATACGGATGGGATCTCAGCATATCTGCATGGTCAAGAAATTGAAGTTTTGCCAGTTGCAGTGACTTGTCTATGGAGTATCCTTTTTTCAGATAACTGTAAAAGTTTTTGATTATTTCAGCTCCTGATCTGTCTTCAACTTCCCAGAGTGTCATAATGATCCCCGGGCAACCCGCATAAATGAAGCCTCTGGCCAGACTCATTACTCCTTCCCCTTTCTGTAGCTTCCCGGTTCCACTGTTGCATGAACTTAATACTGCCAACCTGGCATTAAGGTCTAAACCATATATTTCACTGGCATTTAATAATCCATCTTCAATAGTATCATCCGGTAATTCAGCAAATGCTAATTTTGTATACATAGGATTACTATCGTCAATAATAGTGTGCATAGCCAGATGCAGTATGTCATAAGACGATGCAAGGTCCTTGAATTTTTTTTCGCTTGCTTCCTTATCAAAGAAAACATCACTGTTCGTGGTTTTTCTAATGAATTCTACTTCATCCATTACCCCGGGAATAGGATAAAGATTATCCCTGTATTGTTGACGTGTATATGGAAACTCAGTTTGAATCTGCTTAGGTTCCGGGTAAGAGGGAGCGAATGCCAGTACCTTGTTCCTGAGTCTTTGTCGTTTCTTGTGGGTGGTTCTAAGAAGCGTTGCAGAGTAAGTGTAGGAAATACTATTTGTCCTGAGAAGATAGGGGAGATCCCGGTATGAAGCCGGTTTCCATTCAGGGAGCTTACTGATTAAAATTTCGAAGGGAATGTAAGCCAGATATTCATCAGGCACGATAATAAGGTGCTTTTCCTTAATGAGATCCCTGAATGGATATATTAATTTTTGATATAGATAATTTGAGGCATAAGTGAACATGATGTACTCCATTTTCACACCGTTGGAAAAATGTCGTACTGTCAGGTTATTTCTGATAATTTTTAAATTATTGTGAAAAGAACTGTCTATTACCTCAGTGTAGATCCTATAAAGGGATGATGATTGAAATATGGAAGTCAAAAGGGTATCAGACAGATTAAATTCAATCAAAACATCATTTTTTCTAAGGATGTTTTGCACCTCCAGCGTATCTATAACATCTGTACTAAACTTAAGTGAATAGTATTTTGGGTAATCATTTTCGAAGATACCCGTTAATGAATCTTTTTGTCTGTTTAAAACAAACAACAAATTATCCCATGTTTGTAATTTAATTGAATCAGGATATTCATTTCGGCGCTCTTCGTACAGAAGTTCTTTAATGGAATTTATCTCGCTGTTTATTGTTCTCTCCCATTTTTGAAGATCAACAGGAATGCCTCCGAATTCAACTGCCCTGGAATTCCGTATCGCGGCAAGCAGATTAGCAGATTTACTTTTCTCAGAATATTCAAAGGTTTTTGCTTTGTAACGGGTATCACCTGTCAGCTTGTACATATTGTATGCCATGTTAATGACTTCATTGAATGTATTGTCCTCTTCACTTGCAAGAACAAGCCTGCTTTCTTCTGTTTCGAAATTAAGACGGATCTGTTCAATAGTTTTAACAGCCAGCTCAAGACATTCAAAGCCGGATTTCATAAAGTCAATATTCTTTTCAAACTCAAAACTTATTTTTTTCAGGATTTCAGATTTACTTTTTAATGGGCGGAGAAGCAACGGAAAGGAATAAGCCTGTTCAATTTCAGGATTGCTGAGTATTGTTGTATCATTAAAATTTTCCACTAAAGAAATCAGGGATTGCTGGTAATAATAAAGCGCTGAATCATTATTGTTTTCAGATTGATATAATTTTCCAATCCTATGAAAAATTCTTCCTGCTTGTTTACTCTTATAACCGAATGTGCTGATTGCTATATTCCGGGCTTTACGGTAATAATTAAGTGCCTTATCCGGATCATTATGCTTTTGCAGGCAGAGATCACCATAGTGTGAATATTTCGAGATCAGGTAAAAATGGTTAATATCATATTGATCAATGGTGTTGGAAATGGAAAGGAGAAAATACTTCTCTGCCGGGTCCGGCTTGCCGAGCTTATTATAAGAGATAGCCAGGTTATGATAAATCATTGAAACATCTTTTATATGGTTTTCTTTACGGATAGTTAAAGCTTTTTCAAGCCAGTTTATAGCTTCTGTGTAATTTTCCAGGTTAATATAAGTAGAGGCGAGGTTGTTACATAATAAGGACAAAGATTCATATTTGATATCTTTGTCATTTTCAATTAACCGGATTGCCTTCTCACGATAAAGCAAAGCTTTCTGATAGTCTCCCTTGTTGGAATATATGCCTGCAATGTTATCGTAAACAATATTTAAAGATGGATGATCCGGACCATATCGGTTCAAATATATTTCTTCGGCTCTGAAAAGATACTCAAGTCCTTTGTCCAGATTACCCGATCTTACGGAAAATAATCCCAGGTTGACAAGAGTACTTAAAAGGGAGGGAGCATGTTTTTCCAATAGTTTTTCCTTTATAAGCAGGGCTTTGTTCATAATAGTATCCGCCGCGAAAAAATCACCCGAATAATAATAACACAGAGCCAGGTTATTATAAGCCCTTGATAATCTTAAATCCAATTGTTCTTTTTCCTTTTTTATCTGTATTAGTTTATTAAAACACTCAATACCTTTCCTGTATTCTTTCAGAACCAGATGTACATATCCCTTTAGCTCATAATATTTACTTTTAATTGAATCAGTTATTTCTGATCTGCCGGCAGGGGGTGGTTCTGATCCTGACAGTAATTCACCGGCTTTTTCATAATCTCCCCTGGTCATATCTATGCGTGTAATTCTAAGAATGGAAGCAAGATATTGTCCTGGTTTATTCTCCTGCCTGAACTGTTTTGCAGCAAGATTAAAACAGTTATATGCTTCATCTGTTTTACCTGCCTGATAAAGAGAATCGGATCTTTGAAACAAATCTTGTCCGGTATTAATATGT
>DAOVLD010000106.1 GCA_030631445.1 Bacteroidota bacterium | reverse complement strand
TAATAAGTGCATCAGCATCTTTTACAACATTATGAGATATATGATCACCCGGAAGATAAATAACCTTAGCAAAAGGTTCAAGAACACCTTTCAGGAACGGAATATTTTCGTCAGCAACAATTCTCATTTTTCAGATTTATTCAAATCGTTTTTTCTCACTCCATAGTCCCAGTGCAGGGTTTGGTATATAGTAGATTTGTTCGCCGTTAATTTCGTTAATACCCGTCTGCATCCGATCGGGCGGATATTTGTTAAGCATTTCTTTCAAATCGCCGAACGCGAAATTTGCCTGCTCAATTTCCTTACGGCTTAAACCTCCTGGACAATATGTGATCTTAAACCTATCCTCAGATGAGCCGTGTATCAAATGGGCAGCAGCGCTAAGATTGTTGTTCAGATCTTTATTTTTTTGCACCATGTTGAGTGTATATTTTGTTCCCCTATATCCGTATTTTCGTATAAGACGGTCAATTTCAGAGTCTTCCCCAAAGGTATTGACTCCCGGAGCAAGAATGATAAGTTCGCTATTATCAGCCATTGCCATACGTGTGCGGTAAATAGCTTTATTACCAATCCAGGTACTTTTAAACTCTGATGGGTCGAGGTAGACCACTGCTTTTTTCAGGGGTTTGTCCAGAAGAGTAATGTTCTCCTTCAGTGAAAGACCGGCTGCTTTATAAAAGCACTCCTTATCATCACCAATAAATAATCCCCTGACTCCCTGGTTCCCCTGGTCATCATTCCCGATTACGGTAAGGATATATAACATTTTTGGCAGCAGATGAGAGAAGGAACTGTCCGCCTTGTTCAGCAAAGCCCTTACTGGATTATCAGCCCTTCCTATGATTGTTTCCATATTACAAACCGCACCAAGGAAATGACTTTTATTGATCCCTTTTGGTCCTCCTGTACCTACAAATATATTTTTATTAAAGTTTGCCATACCTGCCACTTCGTGTGGCACAACCTGTCCGATATTAATGATCAGATCATGACCTCCATCTCTGAGCAGACGATTTACCTGTGCCTCCCATGAGTAGTTTACTTTTCCATCAGAAATATCATGTAAAAACTCTTTTGGAAGAGTTCCCAGGGTAATTACATCTTTACGCCAGTCGTGCACCCGGAACAGATCATGTGGAATATCTCCGAACATAGATTTGATATCAGGTTTGGTCATTGGTGCATGTGTGCCCAGGGCAGGGAGAATATCTGCCAGGTGGTTACCATAGAATTCATGTATCATTTGGGTGATCTCACCTGCACGGGAGTGAAAACGTGTTTTATCAGGTGGCAAAGCAAGTACTTTTTTTTGAGGCCCCAAATTATACAATGCCTCATGTAGTAAGACACGGAGATCTTTTAATCCCAGGATTTTTTTTTCAGATGCTTGCTTAGAAAAAAACATATTATTATGTATTGGATTTAACTTCATTAAGCTCGCAAGCTCGGTTTAAAATTAATCATTGAATAATGAATATTAGGCTAAGGCTAAGGCTAAGGTCAAGATCAAGATTTCTAACTACACATATTAACCTTTTATCCTTCATTTAGACATATTTTTTTTCCTTATAACATACTTTCCTGTTTTCTTATTTTCCTTAGCCTTAGCCTTTGCCTTAGCCTTTACAAATAACTAAAATAAGTTTAAAACATCAATCAAATATTGCTTTATTAATAAATATATAAAGCCATGTTCTTATATAGTTTCCCATGAAGGATGTTCTGGCAGCCCATTATTGAAATCATTAAGCAGTTGATTTTCATATTTTCCTGCGTATGTACCGTTAAAAAACCGGTCCAGCCCTTCATTTTGTAATTTTTTCCACGATTCCTCTTCTTTCCCGGGGATAACCGGGTAAAACAGTACATCATTCTCTCTGGCAGCTTTCAGATCACCAGGGGCATCACCTATCATAAGTATTTTATCTTTTGGATATTTATTTGCTGCGGCAAGAGCCAGGTGTTCGGTTTTTGTTCCCTGTTCCTGTCCGGCAATTATCCTTACATATTTCGCGATATCATGTTCTTCCCATTCTCTTTCCAGTGCTTCTACCGGGGTTTGTGATACTACAATACTGTCGGCATTTTCACCGAACTTACCAAGTATTTCCGGAACAGGTGGGAAAGGAGGGAGGTCTTTGAGCCATTGGCCAATCTCTTTGTTTATCGTTTGTGACCAATCCAATACAAGGTCAATTACCGGATTTTTAACTTTTTTTGCATATACTTCAAGTGCCGGATTACCCAGCTTGCTTTCCTGCCTGGTCCATTCCTTCAGGGGCGAGAGGTCGGGAACCAGAAAACCACGCTCCTGCACTTCTTTTCTTTTCCGCAAAAGGTCAAAAGTATGCAGCAGGGCAAGAAAACGGTTTACTCCGCGCATTTGTGAATAAAGGTTGGTAAATTCCCATGTTTCCCTTGATATCCTGGCAATAGGGATAAGTCCGAAAAACCGGATCACATTGGGACAAAAAAACTCTTTCTGCTTTGGCTCCATCGAGTCGAATACACAGCCGTCGGAGTCGATACCAATGAAGAATTCTTTTGTTGGCTGTAACTCTATAAGTTCCTTTTGAAAATTCATTTGATAAGATTAATATTTGGATTATAAATATGTTACGTGTTACGTGTTCCGGGTTACGAGTTATAAAATATGTCCATCTCTCCATCTCAGTCTTCTCTTCTCCTCTTCTCATTTTCTCCTCTTCTCATTTGTCATTATTAAACTATCAGACTTTATGTTTATTATTCCAACTGTTATGTGTTCTCTTTCAACCTTCAGTCTATCCATATGCTTCTGGTTTATATTCTTTCAGTTTTTTATTAGCAAATACCGGTTTAAACCTTGCAAACCGCTGTAGTCCGTTTTCCATTGGTACTTCGGGCCATTTATCGCCGATAAGGGGACGTACATAGCGGATAAATTCATCGGTTACATCAATTTTGTCGGAAGTAATCCATTGTTCGGGAAAAGTTCGTTCAGAAAGAGCAACTTTATCCAGTGGTACTTTATCATACATTACAGAATACTGTTCACACGGATTCCGCAGGATAGTGGCCATCCAGCCGTTACCTTCATTCATTGCTATCTCAACTGCTTTTTGTCCCACCCGGTATGCTTCATCAAGATCAATTGTCGAAGCATATATAGCTGTGGCGCGCTGATCGGTTCCCATTACCTGGCCCCGTGCTGAACCTCTTGCCTTTAGTCCTTTTTCATTCAGCCGGTTTATTATATTCTGGTAAACAGAAACTTTGCTGGAGCCAAAGGATGTATGTCCGAAAGAATCTTTAACCTCTCCAATATCACCAACATCGAACCCTTCACTTACAACAATCAGGCAGTGCCTGTCAGTTTTCAACCGGTCGTTGATCCTGTCAGCCATTTCTTCCATAGTGATTTTTGATTCAGCCAGATAGATCTGCAACGGGAAATCACGGTTTGGATCAGCCAGCCGGGCAGCCGCGGGGATGAACCCGATTTTTCTGCCCATGGCTTGTATCACCAGAACCGGATCGGCGGGTGAAGATCCCCTGTTTTCTTCCATAGCATTCTGGATAATATGCGACCAATATCTGGCAACGCTTCCATATCCTGGTGTATGATCGATTAACTGGAATTCCTGGTCACCCACATCGTTATCAATGGTTTTCGGGACACCTGTGGCAATTATTTCCAATCCTTTTGTTTTACATATCTCACTTACTTTAAATGCAGTATGCTGACTGTCATTCCCGCCGATATAAAAAAAGTATCCGATATTATGAGCACGGAATACCTCAACGATCCTGGAAAAATCACTTGTCTGGTGGTCCTTTAATTTGTAGCGGCAGGTGCCGATACTCCCTGCGGATGGTGTATTTTCTAAAAGTTTAATTTCTTTTTGATCCTGTGAAGATAAGTTTAATAGTTCTTCTTTCAGAACACCTTCTATTCCGTGCCACCCGGCGTAGATATTTCCAAAAACTTCAGGGTATTCCCGACAGGTTTCAATTATTCCTCTCAGTGAGTTATTGATTACAGGTGAAGGTCCTCCGGATTGTGCAACTATAACATTTCTTATCATAATAGTTTTGGTTCTTCTTGATTATGCGTAATTATGCAGGAACATTCCCTTTTTTGTCATACTCCACCAAACGCACTGTATCCTCCATCAACAGGAAGTATGATACCGGTAATAAATCCTGACATTTCTGATAACAGGAACAAAGCGGTTCCCTGAAGATCATCAGGATGTCCGAATTTCCCCATTGGGGTATTGGCAATTATCTTTTTACCCCTGGGAGAATAATCCCCGGTTTTTTTATCCATCACAAGGAACCTGTTCTGGTTGGTTAAAAAAAATCCCGGAGCTATAGCATTAACACGAATCCCGGTTTTTGCCAGATGAACCGCAAGCCATTGTGTGAAGTTATTTACAGAAGCTTTGGCTGCAGAATAGGCAGGGATCCTGGTGAGGGGTTTAAAAGAGTTCATTGATGAAATATTAAGAATAACTCCTTGTTTACGTTTTGCCATTTCCCTGCCAAACACTTTTGTAGGGATAACGGTGCCAAGGAAATTAAGTGAAAAAACTTTTTCAAATCCTTCAGGAGGAAGTCCGAAAAAAGAATCTTCTATTTCGGAGAATGATTCTTCAGTCAGTTCTTCCAGTTTGGTAGTAGCTTCCTGTGCGTTACCACCTGCGCCGTTTATCAGAAAATCAACCGGACCGAGTTCTTTTATTATCTGGCTATGAGCTTTTTCCAATGATTTACTATCCAGTACATTAGCTTTGAGTCCGATAATTTTCGTTCCTGTTAAAGAGGAAAGTTCTCCGGCGTTTTTCTTGGCTTTATCTAAATCGATATCCAGGATAGCGGTTTTCACTCCGGCTGATCCCAGCGCATGAGCTAATGCAGTTCCAATAACACCGGCGCCGCCGGTAATTACACCAACTTTGTTTTTCAGGTCATTAAACGGGTTATTCATCTGTTTATAATTTATTTTTAATGGTCAGATGTAGCTCGCATAACAAAATTTAATCATACTACTGTGTGTCAAAATAAATAAAATTTTGTCATGCTCGGTTCATGTGTTTAAAATTTTTTATTTATCAAAGGATAAAGAAAATAAAAAATTTCTTCACCCATGTGGCTACTTCGTTCTCACATGAAAAATTTAATCATTAATATGTGTGAATCGATCTCACTTTAGGCGAGAGAGCTCAACGAAGTTAATTAAATTTATTCATGTTCGGTTCATAATATCCTTCCTTATTTAATTCGAATTCCAAATAATCATTCAGATTCTCCCTGGTTATAATATCCAGTGGCATAAGATTGTTTCTCCTGATTTGCTTCTTAAACACTATATGGTGGAAAAGAGCATAAATATCTCTGAAGGCTTGTTCCCCGGGTTTTTGGCAGATAAGGAAATAAATTATCCCCTTTTCAAGAAAAGTAGTAGTGTCATTTGTCAGGTCATAACCAATAAGGGTTATTTGATTCTTTCCTTTATGGTTTAGATAACTGGCTTTATTTGGTCTTATTCAGCTTCGGGGATCATTTCAAAAGGGATAATTATCATAGATTGGTAATCATCCCCGCAGTCTTTCATATCAAAATCATCCTCTTCGTAATGCCATTTGATTTCGACTTTCTTATCGTTTCGAATAATCTCTTCCATTTTCCTGAAAATTGCCAAAAGAACTTTTGAAGAACTGGTGTTGAAGTATTCCAGTTGTATTCTGACTTCTGTGTAATCCAGCGGGTCTTTGATATAATCATCAAGCCAGGAAAGAAAAGGAGCATAAAAACTACTGTGGTTCTCAGGGATGGATTTCCCGCTTATGACCAGAAGTTCCTTATCCCAATCAAAACTAATGGTAGGAGTTTTTTGTGTTCCCTCAATAAAATAAGGTTCAATTTTCATTTAAAACAAGATACGATTAAGAATAAACTTAATTATAGAAAATATAAATATATTAATTATTTTTTGTTTTTGGAAGTTTTTTCGACTCAATTCTGGTTTGAACTTCATATTCCCATTTACATTTTTGGGAACAAAACACTTTGGGAATGCTAAAAGCACTGTCAATGAGATATAATCTCTCTTCACCAATTGTTTTACCGCACCATGAACAATGAATTCTCATCTTTTTTTAGTTGTTAGAAAAACTGTTGGATGGGTTAATTTCAGATGCCTTTTCTTGATTATTGCCCATAACCCAACAGTTTATCTCCATGTACCCCGGTAATTATACACGTAAGAACAAGGAGATACTCAAGTGTAAAAATAATGTAATTCTGCCTTATTGAAACAAGTTTAATGTTCTATTATGTGAATAGCTTCTTTTCTTGGATGAATCAGTGAAAATTTAGTATGAAAAAGAGAAGGCAGAAGGCAGAAGGCAGAAGGCAGAATGGAAGAGAGAAAAGGCGAGGGGGCGAAGAAGCGATAAGGCGACGAAGAGATAAGGCGTTGAACTAGTAACACGTAACACTGTAACACTGCATCACATTTTGTGCAATAGTTACAAAAATTGAATGTTTTTGCAACTTTTCTAAATATTAATCGTCTATTATT
>DAOVLD010000144.1 GCA_030631445.1 Bacteroidota bacterium | reverse complement strand
GGTGTACTTACTAAACAGGACATAATTAATTTTGCAGCAGTAGGACCTACAGCCAGGGCTTCGGGCGTTGCAATTGATGTACGTCAGGATGATCCATACGCAGCTTATCCTCTGGTTAACTGGAAGGTAATAACTGCTGAGGAAGGAGATGTATTCGCTAAAGTTGCAGTGCGGTTGCTGGAAATGCATGAATCAGTTTCTATCATTGAACAGTGCCTCGAAGGTCTGAAGAAAGAAAAAGAAGGAGATATAGAAGTAAAGGTTAAGAATGTACCTGAAGGCATGGGAACAGGTCGTGCAGAAGCTCCACGGGGAGAAGTTTTCCACTTCGTTGTCACAGACGGAGGATATACACCGGTCAGACATAAGGTCCGCGCACCCAGTTATACCAATATATCAACTTTTAAAAAATCATGTGTCGGACAAACAATCTCGGATGCAACAATTTCCCTGGCTGCCGTTGATCCCTGTTATTGCTGTACCGAAAGAATGGCTATGGCATACGATTATTACAATAAAAAACCAATTCTTAGTGGTAAAGACATGATAAAATTGTCACAACAAAAAACAGAAGAATTAAAAAAGAAACTATAAGGCTTTAATCATGAGCAACCTTTATATAATAATATTTTTACCAGTAGTTGCCGGAATAATATTGTTCGCTTTTCCTGAAAAAATTAAACTACTGAAAGGAATAATTGCAACGATTATTTCAGCAATAGCTTTTCTCTTCTCAATAAAACTTTTCTCTGTTTCCCCACAATTGGTAAACCTGGACCTGTTTTCATCAATTTTTACTGAAGGAACTTTACCATGGGAAATTCTGCAGGGAGCGAATAAATTCTCTTCTTTCAATATCGATAATTTAAGTAAATTCATTACTCTCACCATTTGTTTCTTCGGTTTAGTAATTGTAATTTATTCAGTGGCTTATTTCTATAAGAACCACACATTAAAAAATTATTTCCCTTATTTTCTTATCACGCTCGGTTTATCTGCCGGTGCTGTCCTAACTGACAATCTATTATTTTTCATCACCTTCTGGGGGATTTTGGGTTTTACCCTTTATAAATTAATTAAAGGTTATGACGAGGAAAGCTCATCAACCGCTAAGAAAACACTTATCATGATCGGTTCATCTGATGGTATAATGATTTTAGGAATAGGGATTATCTGGAAAGTGTATGGAACCTTTACGATTTCTGAATTGAACATTCCCACCACATACCCTATTCTTACAATTGCCTTCTTGTCGTTGCTGATCGGCAGCTTTACCAAAGCCGGAGCCTTTCCTTTCCATACCTGGATACCAGATTATACCAGACATGCACCAGTCCCGTCTTCTGCTTTTCTTCCTGCCTCACTTGACAAGTTACTGGGCATCTATTTCCTTGCCAGGATCTGTGCTCATATGTTCATACTTAACCAATGGTTAACCTTTCTTCTTATTATTATTGGTGTAATGACCCTGATTTTTGCCGTTATGATGGCTCTTATCCAGCAAAATTATAAAAAACTTCTGGGATATAACGCTGTTTCACAGGTGGGATATATGGTTCTGGGACTCGGGCTCGGAACACCTTTAGGTATTGCAGGAGGATTATTCCATATGATTAATCATGCTATCTATAAATCGGGGCTTTTCCTGACTGCCGGAAGTGTCGAAAAAAGAACCGGAAAAGTAAACCTGGACGACCTTGGCGGACTTTCAAAAGCCATGCCTGTTACCTTTATTTCTGCACTAATATGTGGATTAGCTATGTCAGGAGTACCTCCCTTAAACGCCTTTGCTTCCAAATGGATCATTTACCAGGGGATAATTGATTTTGGTAAAGAACCAGGAGTGGCTAATCAACTATGGATCATTTGGCTCGGACTGGCTGTAATAGGCTCAGCGCTTACAGTCGCCACTTTTATCAAATTTATTTCAGGCATCTTCCTCGGAAGAAAAAAAGACCATTTAAACAAAGTAAAAGAAGTGAATTTTCTGATGTGGCTGCCAGGAATTATCCTCGCCATAGTGTGTATAGGAATAGGAGTTCTTGCCTCTGCAATTGTTGTACCCGAATTTATTATGCCTCTTACAGGTAAATTTGAATATATAGGAATATGGAACCCATCCATAGTATTCGTTTTAATCCTGGCATCTATTCTTCTCGGTATTCTTATTTACCTTATTGGAAATATTAAAAATTTCAGAACCGAAGATAGCTTTATTGGCGGGGAAAAGTCCCAGGAAGAAACCAGCTTTCCTGTTGTTGAATTCTATAAAACAATAAGGAATTTCAGGCTTTTTTCCTTTATTTACGATATGGCGGAAAAAAAATGGTTCGACATTTACGAAATATCCAAGAAAATAACTCTGTATTTTAGCCACTGGTTAAGTAAAGCACATACAGGAATTCTTACATCCTACGTATTCTGGATTTTTGCAGGTTTAATCATAATGATGATAATACTTATTACATGAAAATAAATACCTGATACAAGATGGAAATAATACTATCAATAGTACTAATATTTATGATTATTGGGGCGTTGTTTGCCCTGCATGCCAGGGATTTGCTTTCTGCCCTTATCTCCTGCGGAATTGTAGGGTATGGTCTTGTTATATGTTTTCTGCTTTTAAAAGCTCCGGACCTGGCTATCGTACAGATTGTGGTAGAAACAATCACACTTATCATCATGATTGCAGTTGTGCTTGACAGTACCCGTCATGAACTTGAAAAAACTGCCATAGAAAAAAAGTGGAAGTCATTGATCAATTCCAAAGCCCTGATTAATGTTTTAATAACTGTTATTATCGGAATAGTGCTTTTATATTCATTCAGGCTCGCTATTACTCACCTTAACCCTTTCGGTGAACACATTCTGAGAATGTCAGAAGCCTATTTGTACGGTGGGGCAGATAAGACTGGCAGTGCAAACCTTGTTACAGGAGTTCTGTTCGATTTCAGGGGCTATGATACATTTGGAGAGGCAACAATACTGTTTACCGCTGCTATTGGAGTATTAACTATTTTGCGAATTAAAGGAAGAAAATAATATTTATTTTGTTATGAAAGGAATGTCATCCATAGTAAAAAAAATAACACAGTTGCTTTCCGGCATGATTTTTCTGTATGGAATTTACATCATTACACACGGACATCTTACACCCGGTGGAGGGTTTGCCGGAGGAGCTATTATTGCAGCCTCATTGATCATCCTGGTGCTGGCATTCGGAGGCGATGAACTGACAGTGGTCAAACGTAAAGAAGGATCTTCGGTAACTGAAAGCCTGGCAATACTTGCTTTCCTGCTGTTTGCTTCCTTTGCATTAATTATTGGAACAAATATTTTTTTCCATAACTATCTGCCGGAAGGAATTATCGGGAACCTGGTCAGCGCTGGCGTAATCCCGCTTTATAATATCCTGGTCGGTATCGAAGTTGCAGCTGCATTATTTACAATAATTTTAGCTTTTATAATTTATAAAGAAGAGATCTCAAAATGACCTTATTTATTCTGTGTTTTGTACTTTTTTTAGTTGGACTTTATGGGGTTCTGACCCGAAAGAATATAATTAAAATTTTTATAGGTCTTTCGTTTATGGAATTCAGTACTTTCCTCTTTCTGGTATTAATAGGCTATATTGAAGGAGGAATTGCTCCTATTATTAGTAAAAATATTACAAATCCCGTTTATGTGGATCCCCTGCCCCAGGCAATGGTCCTCACAGCTATTGTAATCTCGCTTGCAGCCAATGCCATGCTGCTGGCTATTGCTGTCAAAATTTATAAGAAGTATGGCACTTTTGATATAAGAAAAATCAGTAATCTAAAAGGATAATAAGATGAGTTGGCTCATTACTCTATTTGTAATTTTACCTATGACAGCAGCTTTTTTGATCCCTGTGATCGGGAAACTTATTAAAGGGTTTCAAAAAACTATTACTTCTGTTGTATTCCTTTTCCTGACTGTTCTTTCCTTATTTTTCCTGTTCGACGGAAACACTGAGGTTTATTCATATAAGATCGGAGGATGGGAACCGGTTAACGGAGTCCCGATTGCCATATATTTTGTTATTGATGGTTTCACCATTCTTATGCTTTCCATTATTAACCTTATTGGCTTCTTCTCAGCTTTTTATGCTATTTCCTATATCAGAAGATTTACTGCTGAAAATAATTTTTATACCCTGTTATGCTTAATGGTTGGAGGCATGAATGGAGTTGTTATGACAGGTGATTTATTTAATCTTTTTGTTTTTCTCGAGATTGCTGTTATTGCATCCTATGCCCTCGTGGCTTTTGGAGTGGAGAAGAATGAACTGGAAGCCTCGTTCAAATACCAGGTACTGGGAGGAATTGCTTCGTTGCTTATCCTTTTTGGAATAGGATTAATTTACTGGAAAACAAAAACATTAAATATTGCTGATGTTTCGGATATTCTTAAATATTCAAATGATCGTTCATTCCTGTTGTTTACCCAAATAATTCTCATTGCAGGATTCGGATTAAAAGGAGCAATGATTCCTTTCCATGCATGGCTGCCCGATGCTCATTCTTCCGCCCCTTCACCCATTTCTGCAATGTTATCAGGAGTGTTGATAAAAGCAATTGGAATATATTGTATTATACGACTCTTTTTCAACATGTTCATTATTAATCATGAAATATCACTTGTTTTTATTATTCTCGGGTCCCTGTCTATGGTGCTTGGAGTTTTCCTGGCAGTAGGACAGTGGGATATTAAAAGACTGCTTGCTTATCATAGTATTAGCCAGATGGGTTATGTGATCATTGGAGTTGGAATAGGTATGATGATCCTGGCAAATAATGGGAATAAATCAGTTGCTGCACTGGCGATAACCGGTGGTTTATTCCATCTGATCAATCATGCTGTATTTAAAAGTCTTTTGTTTCTGAACGCAGGAGCAATAGAGTATAAAACAGGAACACGAAATCTGAAAGAATTGGGCGGGCTTTTCGCATATATGCCGGTTACTTATTCAACCTCGCTTGGAGCATCCATGGCTATATCAGGAATTCCTCCGTTTAACGGATTCTTCAGCAAACTGCTTATCATTCTTGCAGCAATAAAAGGAAGATTTTATTTGGTCGCTTTTCTGGCTGTAGTAGTAAGCATTATTACCCTTGCATCATTTATGAAGTTTCAGAAATTTTCCTTTTTCAATAAATCATCAATCACCGAAAAACCAAAAATAAAAGAAGTGCCTTTCCCCATGTGTTTTTCAATGATAGTTTTAGCTATCTTATGCCTGGGATTAAGCCTCTTAATTTTTCCTGGTGTGCGTGAAACCGTGCTCACCCCGGTGGTTGATATATTAATGAACACAACGGATTATTCATCAACAATAAAGGATATTTGAATATGAAGTATATTACGTTTTTCCTGATACTGTTTCTTTTCTGGTTACTTTTGACTTTTGAGTTATCAG
>DAOVLD010000261.1 GCA_030631445.1 Bacteroidota bacterium | reverse complement strand
GTTTATCAAGTATAAAGTTATTAATTATTCTCAACTTTAGTTTTCTTTAAGTACTTATTAGTTACAGTTAATCTAATATAACAAATTTCCGTTTATGATTCAGGAAATGTAATAATTTGCTCTCTTTTTTGTACTTTTGTGCACATTTTCAAATCATCATGCAGGTATATAAAGAACAGGATAAGTATGATATTAAAAACCCGGTAGTTACAGTGGGTATTTTTGATGGTGTACACCGTGGACATCAGCATATTCTGAAAACTCTTGCAGAATACAGAGACAGGGTTAAGGGAGAATCTGTGATACTTACTTTCTGGCCTCATCCCAGGATATTTCTGGCTAATGAACAATATTTGTTCAAATTGTTAAATACACTGGAAGAAAAAAAAGGACTTTTGGAAAAATCAGGGGTCGACCATCTTATTATTCTGCCTTTTACACGCAGGATAAGTAATGAAACTGCCTGCGAGTTTATTGAAGAGATTCTGGTAAATAAAATAGGGACCAGGCATCTTTTAGTTGGAGCAGATAACCAGTTCGGAAAGGACAGAACCGGAGATTTCGAAGCAATTAAGTCATGTTCAGACAAATTTGGAATTGGAGTTAACCAGCTTGAATTGAAGATTGCTGAAGAGGAGAAAATAAGTTCAACACGTATCAGGAAAGCTTTATGGAATGGAGATATATCTTTAGCAAACGACCTGCTTGGATACGATTTTTTATTCAGGGGAAGGATTGTTACAGGTAAAAAAATCGGTAGAAAAATGGGGTTCCCCACTGCAAATATTTTTTCTAATGAAACTTATAAGCTAATACCAAAGATAGGGGTTTATGCTGTTGAGGTTCTGTTGGGGGATGACAAATATGGTGGTATGCTGAATATTGGATTTCGTCCTACTGTAAATCATACCGGTGAACCACCCAGTGTGGAAGTGCATATTTTTGATTTTGATAAAGAAATATACGGTCAGAAAGCAACCCTGTTATTCAAAGAGAGGATACGGGATGAGAAAAAATTTGATAATATTGATCTTCTGGTAGATCAACTCAAACAGGACAAAATAGATGCACTGGAAATACTAAAAAACCTGTGATAGAATAAATTGATTAAATTTGTGTCAAATAAATATATTATATGAAATGGAAAATACAATGGTGGAAAATATGAATTATAAAGTTAAAGATATTTCACTTGCCGACTGGGGCAGGAAAGAGGTCGAAATTGCTGAAAAAGAGATGCCTGGACTGATGGCAATCAGGAAAAAATCTGCTGCTACAAAACCTTTAAAAGGTGCCAGAATAACAGGATCATTACATATGACAATTCAGACTGCTGTATTGATTGAAACCCTGGTTGAACTTGGAGCTGACGTGCGCTGGGCAAGTTGCAATATTTTTTCAACCCAGGATCATGCTGCGGCTGTAATTGCAAAGGAAGGTATTCCTGTTTTTGCATGGAAAGGCGAAACGCTGGAAGAATACTGGTGGTGCCTTACACAGGCTTTAACTTTTCCAGGGGAAAAAGGACCTAACCTTATTGTAGATGACGGTGGGGATGGAACCCTGCTTATGCATAAAGGTTACCAGGTTGAAGAAGATCCATCTTTGTTGGATAAGCAACCGGATAATCGCGAGGAAGCAATTATTTTAGCACAACTAAAAAGTATAATGAATGAAGATCCGGACAGATGGCACAGGAATGTTAAGGAGTTGAAAGGTGTTTCGGAAGAAACAACTACCGGAGTACACCGGTTGTACCAGATGAAAGAGAATGGAACACTACTGGCGCCTGCAATGAATGTGAACGATTCAGTTACAAAATCGAAATTTGATAATCTTTATGGATGCCGTGAATCACTTGCCGACGGGATTAAAAGAGCTACCGATGTAATGATTGCAGGTAAGGTAGTTGTTGTTTGTGGATATGGTGATGTGGGGAAAGGATCCGCCAGGTCGATGCAATCATATGGAGCACGTGTTATTGTTACTGAAATTGATCCTATCTGTGCATTGCAGGCTGCAATGGAAGGATTTGAAGTAAAAACCGTTGAAGATACACTCGATGAGGGAAATATTTTTGTAACAGCAACAGGGAACCTTGGTGTGATCACTGCCGTACATATGTCTAAAATGAAGGACCAGTCTATTGTATGTAATATAGGGCATTTTGATCATGAGATCCAGGTAGAGGAACTGGAAAAATGGCCCGGTATAGTTAAAGAAACAATAAAACCCCAGGTAGATAAGTATACCTTCCCTGATGGACATGCCATTTTTCTGCTTGCCGAAGGACGCCTGGTGAATCTTGGTTGTGCTACCGGACATCCCTCATTCGTAATGAGTAATTCTTTTTCCAACCAAACACTTGCTCAAATTGAACTTTGGAATAAAAATTATGAAATTGATGTTTACCGCCTGCCCAAACATCTTGACGAGGAGGTAGCCAGACTACACCTGGAACAAATTGGTGTTGATCTTACCAAAATGACAAAAGAACAGGCAGATTATATAGGTTACCCGGTTAACGGACCATATAAACCTGACCATTACAGGTATTAAAAGAATAACGTTATTAATTACGTTATTAATAACGTTATTCTTGAAATAGGTTCTTACATTAGTTATAAACTGATATTATTACTCCATCGAAGTTGGTATTGTATTGCTTCAGGGGGACTCTTGAAGGTCCCTTTTCGGTGGGAAATGCAAGACTGGGCAGAACATACTCTGAACCGCATTCGGGGCATTCAGCTATAGGATCACTTGTATTTTCAGTAGTAACAGCAATGCTTTTATCTATATTAAAAGGACATGTACGGTCAAATGCATAAAATTCGTTTTCAGAGGAACGGTAAACAATTATTCCGTTATAATCGTATCCTGCTGAAGATCTTCCTGCATATACGCTGGTGATTATAACAGAATTACCAATAGCATTCAGGTCGGTAAATTGTGGATCATCCAATCTTATGGAGAAATTCACATAGGTATTAGGAATTATATCCTCATTTTTTTTTGTGCATGTAACAAAAATAAGAAGCGATAAAGCAGTTAATAAAATTTTACTTAAATTTGATATCAATGATTTAATGGTTTCATGAGTTACAAGTTCAATGCAAAGTTAGTTAAATTGTTGTTCGGAAGGTTGCTTTTTTT
>DAOVLD010000176.1 GCA_030631445.1 Bacteroidota bacterium | reverse complement strand
TGGGATTCGTGTATGAGTTTACAAAAGCACCCATTGCCGTTGCTAAACAGGCTGCAAAAATGAAAGCAATCAATGAGGTTCTTCCTGAATTCAATAATCTGCCAAACGAAGAAATATATAAAATAGCCATTGATAATGATACTTTATATTTTTACCCGGCACGTGAAGATAACAAGCTGGTTGGTACAGCAATTGAAACATATACAAACAAAGGGTTTAGCGGAAAAATCAAGTTGATGGTCGGGATTTTACCCGACGGTTCAATTAATAATATTGTTGTACTCGAGCATAAAGAAACACCGGGTTTGGGCGATAAAATGTCAAAGAGTAAATCTGATTTTAGTTTGCAGTTTCAAGGTATTAATCCGGAAAACTTTGATTTGAGTGTACAAAATGATGGAGGTGATGTGGATGCAATAACAGCTTCGACAATAAGTTCCCGTGCATATTGCGATGCTGTAAAGCGAGCTTATAACGCTTATATGAAAGGATGTAAAAAATGAACCAGTGGAAAAATTTTAGTAAAGGATTCTTCAGTGAAAATGCAGTATTTGTTCTGTTCCTGGGATTATGCCCTACCCTGGGTGTAACAACTTCAGTTATTAACGGAGTAGGAATGGGACTGGCAACAACATTTGTTTTGCTTATGTCAAATATTGTAGTTACCCTGATTAAAAACTATATTCCTGACAAGGTAAGGATCCCTTCATTCATTGTTATCATTGCATCGTTTGTTACTATTGTTGAGTTATTAATGCAGGCATATCTACCTGGACTGTTTGATGAACTCGGTTTGTTTATCCCATTAATAGTGGTTAACTGCCTCATTTTGGGGCGTGCAGAAGCTTTTGCTTCAAAAAACACCTTCACCTCATCAGTTGTTGATGGCCTGGGTATGGGGCTCGGTTTTACTATGGCACTCTTTTTTCTGGGTGGAGTCAGGGAGATACTCGGCAGTGGATCATTTCTGGGTTTCAAATTTATCCCGGGTGATGGAATTCTTCTTTTTATACTCGCTCCCGGAGCTTTTATTGCACTGGGATACCTTATTATGCTAATGAACAAAATCAATAAGAAAACTGCTTAAGAAACAACTACTATGAATTATATCATCATCATTATTTCAGCAATTTTTGTCAATAATATTGTTCTGGCAAAGTTTCTGGGTATATGTCCGTTTATTGGTGTTTCAAATAAAATTGAAACTGCTATTGGCATGACCGGTGCAGTGACCTTTGTAATGGTAATAGCTACTATTGTCACATATCTTCTGCAACATTATATTCTTATTCCTTTCGGTATCTCATTCATGCAGACAATAACTTTTATTCTTATAATTGCCGCTCTGGTCCAAATGGTCGAGATAATGCTTAAGAAAGTAAGTCCTGTACTTTACCAGGCTCTCGGCATTTTCCTCCCCCTGATTACAACAAACTGTGCCGTTCTGGGTGTTGCTATTCTTGCAGTCCAGAACGATTATAACCTGATTGAAAGCGTAGTTTTTTCAATTGCAAACGCCATAGGATTCGGTATGGCACTATTAATTTTTTCCGGTATCCGGGAACAACTTGAATTAGTGGATGTTCCGGAACCAATGAAAGGTGTTCCTATTGCTTTTATTGTAGCAGGACTGCTTGCCATGGCCTTTATGGGATTTACAGGAGTAGTTTAGTATCGTCTTTAAAAATAGGGGGTTGTCTTAAATGTCTTTGCCTGCCCCGTAAGGAAGAATGACTGTACCAGGGTGGCTCTTTGTGACTTCCCCGCCTGCCAAAGCAAAGCGGCGGGCAGGTTTGTGTTTCTCTGTGACTAACTCTTAAATGGTTATTACACAAAGGTTCACACCTGTGTGCTGAAGCACTTCGGTGCGCAAGCACAAAGGAGACACAGAGTACACAAAGTAAAGAACCATAACCATTACCCTCTTTTTGAAGTCCCTTCCGGGGATGGTATCTGTTTAAATTAGTGCGCTTTAGCGTACTTATATCAGAATAATATACATCATTATACCTGAATATGATTTTTTTGTCTATCTTATGTTCTTTTGCTAATTTCGCTTCAGGATAAGTTCGGACTAAAATATAAGGTGATCGAATTCAGAATTTAACAACTATATTGAAAGTCGGTTGATTTTGATTAAAACAGACTAAAAATGGAAAATATATTTACAATTTCAAGTTTCTTAAGTTATGTAATTCGTCCATATCTTGAATTGGGACTTTTTCTTCTTCTTATTGTAATAATAGGATATCTCTATCTACAGCTAAAGAAAAAAAATAATTATATCCAGCTGATTTTTGACAAATTAAATATCCAGGATTCGGAATTAGAAAAAGAGGAATTGACAAAGATACTGTCGAAACTTCAGATAGTAGAACTAACAAAAATAGTTACAAAAGATAAGTTTTTTAATGATAATATACTAAACTACATTTTTGAAGATACAAAAGAGAAAATATTATTGTTACATTATACCCAGGAGAAGACTATTTCAGATAAAGTTCTGAAGGAAGGATTTCAGTTCAGATATTCCTTCCATAAAACTGCATATAAAATTACCCGGGATAGATTGGACCTGATTTATAAACATAGCCGGAGTAAGTATTTCGGTAAAAATGTATTGATCCTTTCAATTTCAACTAAAATCCACAATTATTATAGCGAAGAATTGAAAAAAATCTCACCTCCGGAAGCTTTTGTTGAACAAATATTAACTGAAGTTCTTCCATTCCATGATGAAAATAACGATGTGATTTATACTTTGTCCAACAAATTTGTGAAAGGATATTTTAATTATGAAACCGGTAAGATTACCAGCAATCCGGAATTCAATCCGAATTTTGATTGTGATATTTTTAGAAAAAATCTTACCCGGTTAAGGGAAGCATATAGCAAAGAAAAATAGGTGTTTTCTCTTTCAGGTACCGGATTGGAAATTGAATGTTCTGATAATAGGTGGCAGGTTATTTATTTACTTAACGTGACCTCTACTTTTAGCTTTTTACCCGCGGGCAATGTAATGCTCCGTTCCCGGGCGTCAAAGTCAGTCCAGGGTTTGCCATTTATTCGCACACCGGTAATTAGCACTTTCGGATCGTCTACAGGTGAAACGAAATGTTTCTTCGGACCATCTAATTCGAAATAGAGCACCACCGGCTTTTTGTTTACAAAGAGATTGAGGTAAAGATAGTTGAGAAATCCGTGCTCGATGTCATGGTAAGACGTATGCCATGACCCCGCTTTTTCACCTTTTCCCAGGAACGATCCGTCAGGAGTAACCCCTAAGAATACACCGCCATATTCACGATCCCTGAAATAGCGATCATAAAAAAGCTCGGTCTTTTTAAAATTTTCCAGGTATTGCTCATCCTGCGTGACATGGTAAAGTTGAAGTTGCAAAAAGGCGCCGTAGATTTGAATCCACCAATATATTTTTTGCGAGCCTACAGCATGATAGGGCGGCGCTTTCTCCATGGAGATAAACCATCCGCCTCGTTCCGTATTCCATCCGTACCGACAGAGTTTATCACCCAATGCCTTGCCATGCTTCAAATAGCTTTCTTTTCCGGTTAAATGATACAGACGCAAAAAGAACAACGCGGCAGTTGAAGATGCTCCAGAATATATGCTTTCTATTCCATCTACTAAATAAGGGACATAATTCCACTCCCGGTCAAATCCGTTCGGGTATCCCAATATCCAACCACTTACAGTATCGATCATCCGTTCGATGCTTAAATCAGCCAGATGCTTCGAAAAGTTTATCACCGCTAAATCCCGGGTAGCCAGAATAAGATTTGGCATCAGTGAACCCTGACCATAATGTGAATGTTTGGCTTTAGAAGAATCACTAACGCTCAAATCCCGGTTTAGCTTCATATAATAGCCACCAAACTCTTTATCGTGGGCATACGTTTTGTGGATTTCAACAGATTGCAGGACATGGGATAAAGCACGTTCATCCCCTGTGACAAAATAATACTGTGTAAGTCCAACGTTGTTATAGATCTGTGTTGATGCACCTTTGCCTGTTTCCTTCGGCTCGCCGGTCTGAGAGATGCTACCGAACCATCCACCATATTCCTGGTCCCAGCCATATTTAAGTAAATAATCCGTTGCCTTACTGGCAACATTGAGATACATTTCTTCCCCCGAAAGAAGATAAGCCGTAGAAAAACTGAAGATCTGTCGGCTGATCATCGCCGGCATTTTGTTCCATGGAGGCATCGGTTGCCAGTCACGGGATAAATTTAAATAAAATGCTCCATGTTCCTCATCCCTGACATGTTTATACCAGTAAGGTATAAGTTCGGTTAACACCTGATCCCGCCAGAATTCACCGTCCATAAATTTCTGTTCCCTGGTAGTATCAGCAACATTCACCGCGGCAACTGCTTGCCCAACAACAAAAAAAACCAGCATAACAAACAATACCTTCTTTGACGAAAATCGGTTTTTTGATTTTTTAATCATTTATATTTAAATGTTAATTGATGCTTGTTCTTTATTTCCTGACAAATTGTGCATCAAAAATAAAAGCGCATCCATATTTCTACTTTCCTTTTAAATTGCTTACTGCCATATT
>DAOVLD010000148.1 GCA_030631445.1 Bacteroidota bacterium | reverse complement strand
TAACGTTGTAGATGCGTTAAAAGATACCGGTATTCCGATAATAGCTGACGGTGGAATAAAATATTCAGGTGACATTATTAAGGCACTTGCTGCTGGAGCCAGTTCGGTAATGACCGGAGTTTTATTTGCAGGGGTTGAAGAATCGCCTGGTGAGACAATTATTTATAATGGAAGAAAATACAAATCCTACCGTGGTATGGGATCAATTGAAGCAATGCAACATGGATCAAAAGATAGATATTTCCAGGATATTGAAGATGATATAAAGAAACTTGTGCCGGAAGGAATTTCTGCCCGTGTACCCTACAAAGGAACACTTGCAGAAGTCATTTATCAGTTGTTGGGCGGACTAAGAGCCGGAATGGGCTATTGTGGAGCAAAAAATCTGGAACAATTAGCCGAAGCTAAATTTGTAAGGATTACCAGTGCAGGCGTTTTGGAAAGTCACCCCCACGATGTGACCATCACAAGAGAATCACCCAATTATAGTAGATAATTTACAGATTTAAACCATCAATAAAACAGGATATGAAAAATGCACTTCTTTGTTTATGCCTGATATTAATACCTGTTCTCTCGTTCTCACAACCTGAAGAAGAAAAGATTTTATTAACAATTGGAAACCATAAGGTTAGTCTCAGTGAGTTTGAATGGATACATCAGAAAAATAACACACAAAACGCTAACATTCAGTCAACTACAATAGAAGAGTATCTTGATCTATTTATTAATTTTAAACTTAAAGTTGTTGAAGCTGAAAACCTTGGAATGGATACTCTGAGTGCTTTTATAAAAGAGCTTGCAGGATACAGAGAACAACTTGCTAAAACCTACCTTACTGATATTGCTACAATTGAAATCCTTACCCGGGAAGCATACAACAGATTGAAAATAGAAGTTAATGTTAGTCATATACTTGTAAAACTCAAGAATAATCCTGCACCTGAAGATACGCTTACAGCTTATGAAAAAGCCATTGCTATAAGAACCCGGATACAAATTGGTGAGTCATTTGAATCTATCGCACGCGGCACCTCTGATGACCCGACAGCAAAAACCAATGGAGGTAACCTTGGCTACTTCAATGCATTCCAAATGGTTTATCCCTTTGAAAATGCAGCATATAAAAATGATACAGGTATAGTAACTATGCCCGTAAGAACAAAATATGGATATCATATCCTCCGGATAAATGACAAAAGAGAAGCCCAGGGAAAAGTAAAAGTAGCTCATATTATGGTTGCCGTACCAAGGGGATCAGGTAAAAAAGTCATTGATTCTGCAAAAGTGAAAATTTCCAGAATATATAAATTGCTTAATAAAGATGAATCATTTACAAAACTGGTAAAGAAATATTCTGACGACCGTGGTTCGGCCCGGGACGGAGGAGAACTTCCATGGTTTGGTACCGGACGAATGGTTCCGGAATTTGAAAAAGCAGCGTTTTCCCTGAACGAAAATGGAGATATAAGTGAACCTGTACAAACAAATTTTGGCTGGCATATAATTAAAAGAATTGGTAAACAGGATTTGGAGTCATATAATGAACTGAAACATCAGCTTAAAGAAAAAGTATACAAAAGCGGGAGAGCAAAAATTGCCATGGAAGCTTTTGTCAATAAACTTAAGGATAAGTACAATTTCTATACTGATTCAGCTAAACTATCTGATTATGATAACTTAATAACTCCTGAGGTTATTAATTCAGGGAGATTGCCGGAAAAGCTTTCAGAATTTAATTCGATACTTTTTTCATTCGCAGATAATAATTATTATCAATCAGATTTTAACCGGTATATTATGAATAGTAAATCTGAAATTGATCCTGATTTTGTTAAGACTTCTGTTCTCAGATTATTTTCCGAATTCGTCAGCCAGGAATTAATCCAATACGAAAAACAAAAGCTGGAAATTAATTATCCCGAATTCAGATATCTTATGCATGAATACCATGATGGGATCTTATTATTTGAAATAATGGATAAAAAAGTATGGACAAAAGCAATTGAAGATACTGCCGGCCTGAAAAAATTCTATGAAACTCAGAAGAATAAATATCTCACAGCAAAGCAGGCAGATGCTACTATCTATACCCTACGCGATAATTCCGGATTGAATAAATTAAACCGGATGGTGAGAAAACATAAGCAAAAAAAATACACAAACAAGGATTTCAATATTAAATTCAACCATTTTCCCGATACAAATAACCTCACTATTACTCACGGAATTTATAAACCGGAAGAAAATTATATTATTGACCAGGTTAAATGGAATACAGGTAAAACAGAGTATATAACCAATGATGGAATAACACATCTGGTAGTTATACATAAAATAATAACACCGGAACCTAAACCACTTATAGAGATCAGGGGATTGGTTACAGCTGATTATCAGGATTTTCTTGAAAAGAAATGGCTTAAATATTTAAAACATAAATATCCCGTTTCGGTAAATAAGAAACTAATATCTTTGTAACTAATCAGTCGGCAGTCCACAGTCGGCAGTCGGCAAAAAAGCAATAACAATCAAACAAATAAAACACAATATATTAATATTATAAATCACAAATGACAAGCACCAAAATACAAATAAATCTCAAATCCCAATATTCAAAAAAATGAAATAAGAAAAGTGTAAAGACATTATATTAGGTTAATTCTTTATTGGATTTTTGTTATTTGTTAATTGGAGTTTATTTGAGATTTGTTATTTGCTATTTGTTATTTACCATTTGGTTCTTTAGTTCAATAATTGATTAAACCAGAATACTCTTATGAGAAATAAAAGTAAGTTTCATAGAAATTTTGTTTGGGTTGGATTTTGTTGCGTTATTATACTTGTTATTCTGTTATCAAGTTGTCCAAGAATAGAACCTAATAAGCAGGAAGAACCATTGGCCCGGGTTGAAGATATGTACTTCTATTCCTCTGACCTGCCGGATATTTTCCATGGAAATATTTCCGCAGAAGACAGTGCAGAAATAGCTAAAACATATATACAAAAATGGATCAAAAACAAATTACTTCTGCAAAAAGCAGAACTTAATATACCTACTGAAGAACAACGGGAAGTATTAAAAAGACTGGAAGACACCCGGGCTTCATTAATGATCTATGAATACCAGCAGCAAATGATAAATCAAAAACTTGATACCGTAATCTCACAAAGTGAAATAGATGAATTTTATAATCAAAATCTTAATATCTTTATCCTTGACAAAAACATTATAAAAACTCTTTTTGTTCAACTTCCAATTAACAGTCCAAACATACCTAATGTTCGACAATGGTACCGTTCAAATAAAAGTGAAGATTTAACCAAACTGGAAGGATATTGCTATCAGTATGCCACTAAATATGATTATTTCAACGAGAACTGGATTCCTTTTAACCTGTTATTGAATATTATCCCTGTTTCTGTTAACAATCAGCAAAGCTATCTTAAATACAATCAGTATATTGAAGCTTCCGACTCATTATATCTGTATTTTGCTAATATTCGTGATTACAGAATAGAAGGTTCTAACGCACCTGTAGAATATATCAACGATAATATTAAAAGTATTATCTTAAACAACCGGAGAATAAAATTCCTGAAAGAAATAGAAAACAATATTTATTATGATGCACTAAGTCGTAATAGATTTGAAATATATTAAAACCTGATAACCAAACAGTCGGCAGTCCACAATCGGCAGTCCACAATCGGCAGTCCACAAGAAAGCAAATAACAATTAAACAATTATAACACTATGGCAACTGGACTTAGAAACTTAACTATAAATAAGAAAATATTCGCATTATTTATCAGCGTTATATTTTCATTTACAATATCGGCACAGGATGAAGTAATTGACCGTATTGCAGGTGTTGTAGGAGATCAGATTATTTTGCAGTCTGATATTGAGAATCAGTATATACAACTCAAAGCACAAGGGTACAGAGGGAATGAGGAAAAAATTAAATGCAGTATTTTTGAAGACCAGCTTGCCCAGAAATTATTACTTAACCAGGCAAAAGTTGACAGTATTGAAGTCACTGAAAACCAGGTTGAAATGGAGCTAAACAGAAGATTACAAACCTTTATTAATCAAATAGGCTCTGAGAAACAACTGGAAGATTATTACAAAAAATCAATTCTGGAGATTAAGGAAGATTTTCGCGAATTAATCCGTAATCAGCTTCTTACAGAAGAAATGCAACGCAACATTGCAAGTGAGATCATAGTAACACCTTCTGAAGTTAAAAAGTTTTATAAACGTGCCCCCAAAGATTCCTTACCCCTTATTAATTCACAAATTGAAATTCGTCAGATTGTAAAAATCCCTCCGTTTTCTGAGGAGGCAAAATCGGAGGTAAGAGAAAAACTTCTTAACCTGCGTAAACGAATTATTAACGGGGAAAGCTTTTCAACACTGGCAGTGCTTTACTCGGAGGATAAAGGTACAGCAATTAAAGGTGGTGAATTAGGATATACCAATAAAGCAGATTTAGTTACCGAATTTGCCAATACAGCATTCAGTCTGAAAAAAGGTATTGTATCAACTATTGTTGAAACAGAGTTTGGATATCATATTATTAAACTTATTGATCGCAGAAACGATCAGGTAAATGTGCGTCATATTCTGATGAAACCGAAAACCTCACCCGAGGCTAAACGGCAGGCAAGAAACTTTCTCGACAGCCTAAACCGGATCATTCGCACTGATAGTATTACTTTTAAAAATGCTGCCCGGGGATATTCTGATGATCCTGATTCAAGACTTAGCGGCGGAATTATATTAAACCCCAGAACCGGAGATACAAAGTTTGAAATGGACCAATTGAACAGGGAGATGTACTATGTAGTTAGAGATATGAAAACCGGTGAGATATCTGAACCTTTCGAAACAGTTGATGAAAAAGGAAATTTAGTCTACAAAATTGTATCTATAACTTCACGTTCTAAACCTCACACAGCAAATCTGGAAAATGATTATAAATTATTACAGGAACTTACAAAGCAATCTAAACAACAAGCATTTTTTAGTAACTGGATTAATGATAAGCAAAGAAATACTTACATCCGGATAGTTGATGATTATCAAACCTGTATGTTTTCTAATAAAGGTTGGCTGGATAAATGATGAATGAGTGAATGAGTAAATGATAAAATGAAAAACATTATTTATTACATAGTTTTTGTTCTTGTCGTTATCTTCCCATTTACACAAGGTATGGCTCAGAAGAAAAAGACCGAGATCCAAATAATTCATTCCAATACACTTGAGTATAACGAAAAATTCGGACCTGATCTTAAAAAATTGATTGGAGAGGTAGAACTACAACACGAAGATGTATTTATGTATTGCGAC
>DAOVLD010000242.1 GCA_030631445.1 Bacteroidota bacterium | reverse complement strand
CTTTGTTTTCCTAATAAAATAATTTTTCAGCATGCTTTTTCAAGATGTAATTGGACAGGAAGAGACTAAAAAGAAGCTTATTAAAACGGTTGAAGAAAACAGGGTAAGCCATGCTCAGTTGTTTTCCGGACCTGAAGGGGCTGGGAGTTTGCCATTAGCCATAGCTTATGCTCAATATATATCATGCGAAGACAGAAGCGGGAATGATTCATGCGGAACATGCCATTCATGTCTTAAATATTCCAAATTGATACATCCTGATCTGCATTTTATTTTGCCGGTTGCCTCAACTCCTAAAGTAAAGGAACCATTAACTGATAAATTCCTGGAAGAGTGGAGAGCATCATTTCTTGAAAATCCATACCTGAATCCTGCAGAATGGTACAAAGCAATAGGACTTGAAAATAAGCAAGGGTTTATTAATGTAGACGAGAGTAATGAAATTATTCGAAAACTAAGTTTAAAAAGTTATGAGTCGGAGTATAAAGTGGTAATAATCTGGTTACCTGAAAAAATGAATAAGCCAACAGCGAATAAACTTCTGAAAATTATTGAGGAACCTCCTTCAAAAACTCTGTTTTTGATGATCACCGAAAATTCAGCCAATATTTTGCCTACCATCTATTCAAGGGTTCAGATGATAAAGATTCCTAAACTGGAAGAGAAGGAGATACTTTTAACTCTTCAGCAGAAGTATGATTTTGAGGAAGTTAAAATAAAAGATGCTACCCATTTGGCTGATGGTAATTATCTCAAAGCATTAAATGTTTTAGAAGAGGCAGAAGAAAACAAACTCCATTTTGAGAAATTTACTGCACTTATGAGATTATGCTGGACTAATGATATTACCGGGATACTTAATTGGGTTGAAGAGATAGCCAGAACGGGCAGGGAATCACAAAAGCAATTTCTGGATTATGGATTAAGAATAATACGTGAGAACTTTTTAATAAACATAAATCAGGGTATTTCTGATGAAATTAACAGAATGACCCAATATGAATCAAGCTTTTCCGTCAAATTCTCAAAATTTATTGATAAAAACAATGTGTTTGGAATTGCCAATGGATTTAATCAGGCTAGTTTGCATATAGAAGCAAATGCTAATGGGAAAATTGTATTTCTGGATATGGCAAATAAACTTGCAAAATTGATAAAAAAGTAATTTTCATTAAATTTGCTTTTGTTAAACAACTATATTTTCACTTTTCGCAATTGAGTACATTTGTATTTAAGAGTAAAAGTTTATTTTAACCTTTTCGAAAATGAGAGACAACGAACAGAAGAACAGGAACCACGGGTTGGATACTAATCAGAATTACCAACAAATAACAGGTACCTGCCATAAACTTGATTCCTATAATTGGCTGAAGGATATTCCTGAAGTGGTGAAAACTAAAAACATTATTGAGGTCAGGTTCAAAAATACACGAAAAGACTTCTTCAGAAATGTAAATGAGTTGAGATTGAAAACCGGGGATATTGTTGCGGTTGAAGCCTCCCCGGGGCATGATATTGGAATTGTTGCACTTACCGGGGAATTGGCCTATTATCAAATGATAAAGAATAATGGGACAAAAGACACTGAGGAATTAAAAAAGGTTTATCGTAAGGCTAAGCCGGCTGATCTTGAAAAATGGGAGGAGGCAATTTCTCTTGAAAAATCAACTATGTTAAAATCAAGAAAGATAGCCGATAGCCTGAAACTGGAAATGAAAATAGGGGATGTTGAATACCAGGGTGATAATACCAAAGCGATATTTTACTACATAGCTGACGGGAGGGTTGATTTCAGGGAATTAATAAAAATTCTTGCAGATGAGTTTAAAGTAAGAATAGAAATGCGGCAGATTGGAGCAAGGCAGGAAACGGGACGAATAGGGGGAACCGGTCCTTGTGGACGTGAACTTTGCTGTTCATCCTGGATGTCAAATTTTATTTCCGTGACAACAAATTCTGCCAGACACCAGGAATTGTCACTTAATCCTCAAAAACTGTCAGGCCAGTGCGGAAAATTAAAATGTTGCCTTAACTATGAGCTGGATTCCTACCTGGATGCAAAGAAGGATTTCCCCGATACCTCTATACCTCTTGAAACAGAGGAAGGGACTGCTTACCACCAGAAAACAGATATCTTCAAACGTTTAATGTGGTATTCCTTCGATAAAGAAAATACAGTTAATCTTTCAGTGATTTCTGTAGATAGAGTAATTGATATTCAGGAAAAAAACAAAATGGGGCAAAAAGTTCAATTTCTGGAAGATAAAACCAAACTTGCTAATACTTTTGAAGAATTTAAAAGTAATGATGGGGAAGAAAGCCTTGATCGTTTCAATAATTCTTCAAAATCAGGGAGGAGAAGATCGAAAAGAAAAAAGATAAAACGGAGATCAGGGAATGAAAAGTAAACGGATTTATCTGGTTGTAATTCTTGCTCTTTTAACTATTGTTTCCTGTGACCCTGACAGGGTATATGAAGATTTTGCTGAAATTCCTTTACATATTTGGGATGTGGATTATAAACCAGTGTTCAGGACATATATAACTGATACTGTCGCTTCTCATAATATTTATATAGAGATACGTAACGGATCCGGGTATTCATATCGTAATCTATACATTTTTTTAACCACTACTTCACCAACAGGTCAGTGGACATGCGATACGATTGATTGCATCCTGGCTGACAAAAGAGGTAAATGGTATGGTAGTGGCTGGGGAGATATTCATGAATTACGGTTGCCATATAAACAAAACATAAGATTTCCCGTTTCGGGGTACTATTCATTTGCGTTTGAACAGGCAATGCGGACCGAGCATCTAAAAGGTGTTTATGATATTGGACTTAGGATTGAAAAGGTGTCAACTTCTGAGACTGAAAGATAGTGGGGAAAAGCAAATTACAGAAATGGGCTGAAATCAAAAAATTTGATCATGTTATTCAGCCCCGGATAGAAGATGTTTATAAAAAAGATCATTTATTGAAAGGTAAATGGGCTGAAGAGTTTTTTATAAACAACTATCCGGTAGTGCTTGAACTGGGCTGTGGGAAAGGAGAGTATACCATTAACCTGGCAAAAAAATATTGCGATAAAAATTTTATCGGAATTGATATTAAAGGAGCCAGGATATGGAAAGGAGCCAGGGCAGCTGAAGAAATGGGATTAAAAAACGTTTGTTTTATCCGCACACGCATTGAACTTTTAAATTCTTTTTTTTCTAAGGATGAAATAAGTGAAATATGGCTTACCTTTCCTGATCCACAGTCGAAAAAGAAAAGAGAGAAAAAGCGGCTCACAAATCCGCAGTTTTTAAATTCATATAAGGATTTTTTAACCCCTGAAGGAATAATTCATCTGAAAACAGACAATCATCCCTTATTCGAATATACACTTGATATTATCAGACAGAACAACCTGGAATTATTGTACTCAACCCCTGATCTTTATAATGCCGAAATATCAGATGAGAACCTTTACATTAAAACTTTTTATGAAAAACAATTTATTGAAGATGGGAAAAAGATTACCTATCTGAGTT
>DAOVLD010000066.1 GCA_030631445.1 Bacteroidota bacterium | reverse complement strand
ATGACAGTTAATCCCGGGTATGGCGGACAAAAATTTATTGAAAGTTCTTATAAAAAAATTGGCAATCTTGTTAAACTACGTGAAAAAACCGGATCAAAAGCCCTCATTGAAGTTGACGGTGGTGTGAATTTATCAAATGCAAAAAAACTGGTTGAAGCAGGTGCTGACGTTCTGGTAGCAGGAAATACCGTATTTAGTTCAGATAATCCCTCTGAAACAATCCGTGCATTGAAAAATCTCTAAAGTTCTGATGAGGTGATGAGGGTTACCCTATTCTTTCCCTTCCAGATAGTCTTGGAGGTAAGCAAATTTCTTTGTTAACTTTCCATCTTTAGCAATGGTTGCTCTTTCAATAATTCCCTTTTTATCCTCACCTAATAATGATGGCAGAATTTTATCCATTAATACTTTCCCAAACTCCTCCGAAGAATCCCTTGGCAGCTCACCCGGCAAATTATCCACTGCCATTACTGTAATACTTTTCTTGTCAAATGGCTCTGATTCCTCATTTGTTACAGGATTATAACCGTAAAGCGGCTCGGCGATTGTTGAAACTCTGATAGTTGACGGAACAGGACCATCAATATCACAGCTTACATCAGCAATTACCTTAATGTTAAAATCATCAGACCGCATATCCTCTTTTGTCATAAACACCGGGGATGCCGGATCCCAGAAATGGCAAAGTATCAACAGGTCGGCGACTTTTGTAAAAGACCGGAATGTAGACTTATATTCGGCAGGATGGTCAAAGAAATGCTGAAGATCAAATGTTCTTCCATCTTTCCTGCGAACATAATGATCGGGATCGATCCTGCAAATTACCGGTTCATCAAAAGTTTCGGTAAGAAACTCTTCCGGTGAAATATCACGTAAATTTAAAGGAGCTAATGCTTCCAGTGCACCGTATGCTACCCTTCCTCCACCTGTAATTAATATTTTTATTGCAGGGAGGTCTGCTTTTTTTAACTCATTCAGCATCTCTCTCATATCGTAACACTCATGCGCCGGTTTCAGATCGTACGAATTGTATCTTTTTCCCCAGGCACGCAGTCCGTTATAAGCCCCTACAATACCAGCCCAGTAACCGAATGCCACAATACGAAGGTTATTCTCATCTGTCAGGTACTCATAATCAATAAGAGTGATCCTCTTCCTGATTATTTCCCTTAATAATTCCCTGTTATAGGGTTGCTTTTTAGCTATATGTGAAAAAAACAGGTATGTTTTATCCTGTATCAGGGCTGGAATATTAACCTCCTTAACTCCAATCAGGATATTGCAGTCAGAAATATCCTCCTGTACATTTATGCCCGAATCAATATATTCGTTATCGCGGAAACAGCGCAGATCGCTCTCCTGGACTTTTAATTCAACATCCGGGAACTTTTTCTTCATCTCAAATGCCAGTAAAGGTGTAACTGCCACCCTGCGATCGGGAGGTGTTTTTGTTTCCCTGAGTATTCCAACTTTTGCTTTCATAATAATCAAAAAAATAATTGACTCTAAAAATAAGAAAATGAAATGAACTGGAAACAATATTTATTAACAGGTAACCACTATTCCCTCTATTCCAAAGAGTTAAAAGTTATAAAGTTAAAAGTAAGAGTTGAACTTTACAAACTTTCAACTTTACAAACTTTTAACTATTCCTTCTTTTCCATTTCTGGCTTAATTTTTGTACTTTTGTATTTCTAAACAAACATAACATAGGGGCTGACTGGTTTTGACATCCGGGCAAGATGTTATGCAAGCATGCCGAGCTTGGTGATTATGCTCGTTAAACTCAATCGCAAACCATAAATGGCGAAAACAATTACGCTCTCGCTGCCTGACCGAAGTTTAGTAGGTTAGTTGCTTAATCCCGGTATTAGATATCGGGACGAGACGTCTCGCGGGCGGTTTTACTTTGTTCCAACCCGGTAACGAGGCGCAGGTAATTCAAAGTTAGTTGGCAGGATGCTCTGGACTGCCGGCGAAATTTAAAGAGCTAAGGTCAGGCTTGGGTGTTTTGCACCGGGCTTTTCCCGACAATCAAGCAAAACTAAGCATGTAGAAAACATATGGTCTCCCGGTGTGGACGAGGGTTCGACTCCCTCCAGCTCCACCTTCGCTCACCGAAGCCTTGGCGTAGGTGAGCTTCGCTTTTTGTTATATACAAACTTTATTACTTCATCTAGCTTTTTGAATATTAAACTTCGGTGAGCTTCGGTGGACGCAGTCCACTAATAAGAAATTTAGATATGTGGTATGTTTACATCCTAAGATGCAATGATGGCTCGTATTACACTGGCTGTACCAACAATTTAAAAGACAGAATGGTAAGGCATAACAAAGGTCAAGTTCACTACACTAAAGATAAACTCCCTGCAGAATTAATCACTAACATTGTTTTCACAGATAAATATAAGGCTTACGAATTTGAAAAATATTTGAAATCTGGTTCTGGAATCGCTTTTAGAAATAAGAGATTAATATAATACCATAGACTGAACATCACTCATCGGTAAGAGTTACGCTTGCTCTAAAGTGCAGTGTTTGTTTTCTATTTGCAGGACTGGCGCCTCAGGGATCACCAACCAACGGGAGGTACTCCCTCCAGCTCCACGACTATAAATCGATCCTGCTAATTTTAATATTGGTGAAACAAAATTAACAACTAACCAGCCAGGTTATGTTAAATATAATGAACATCAATTATTTAAACAGGATGCGACAATTATTTACTAAAATATCAAATAAAATTTATTTTGTTTTGATTTACAGTATTATATCTCTATATTTGCATGATATCATCATTTGTGTTATTATGCATGATTCGTGTTATTATACTGATATAAAGACGTTAATATGAATAATCTGACGAAATACATAGAAGACACCCTGGGTGTAAAAATTGTTGTTAAAGATGTAGCTCCTGATAAACTTAAAGCTTTACCCTTTTTTATGGTTAATGATTATGATTTTAAAAAAACAAAATTATTTAACCGTGAAATTATCTTTATGCTGGTAAAGGAAACCTTTACAGCAGAAAAAATAAGGAAGCATCTTGATATTGCGCAAAAAACCTTCAATGCTATTATAATTGCTGTTATTGAACCAATTGAAGCCTACAATCGACTTAGACTGATTGAAAAGAAAGTACAGTTTATCATTCCTGGTAAACAAATGTATATGCCTTACTTGCTAATTGATTTTAAAGAATATGCTTTTATTAAAAGAGAGATACCACAAACCATGCAACCGGCAGCACAATGCCTTTTGCTTTATCATATTCAGGTTCAATCTTTAGAAGGATTAAACCTGAAAAGTATTGCGGAAAAGCTATATTATAATCCTATGACAATTACCCGGGCAGCATATTTTCTTCATAATACCTGTATTTGTAAACTGGAAGGCACAAAAGATAAATTCTTACGTTTCGAAAAAAATGCACGTGAAATTTGGAACGAAACAAAAACTATGGTGATAAATCCGGTTAAAAAAAGCATTTATTATACCGGCTGGGTAAATGATAAGAACTTATATAAAACAAATATTAACGCCCTTGCGCATTATTCTGATATTAATGATGATGTAATAGAATATTATGCAGTAAAACCGGGTTACACTAAATTAATTGAAGGTGCAAACCTAAAAAATTTCGGACAAAACGAAGGAAATATATGCATTGAAGAATGGAAATATGATCCCGGATTACTTGCTAAAGATGGTATTGTTGATCCTCTTTCACTTTACCTGAGCTTAAATGATATGAAGGATGAACGAATAGAAATGGCACTAGAACAAATAATTGAAAAATATATATGGTAACAGGAATAGATAAATTTCGTGAATATTTTAAAGATTTTACCGGTAATTATATCATTATTGGTGGTACGGCATGCGATATTATATTAGATAATACAGGGCTTACTCCACGAGCCACAAAAGACATTGATATGATCCTAATTGTGGAAGCTATAAAACCTGAATTTGTAAAACAGTTTTGGGCATTTGTAAAAGAAGCCAAATACGAACGAAAAGAAAAAAGTACAGATAAACGGAAATATTATCGTTTTCTGAATCCCAAAAATAAAGAATTTCCTAAGCAGGTTGAACTTTTTTCTAGGATTCCTGATTTGATTGATTTTTATGAAGAAGCCCATTTAACACCAATTCCTGTTGATGATGATATTTCAAGTCTTTCAGCCATTTTGCTAAATGAAGGTTACTACAACTACACCATAGACCATAGTACAGTTGAAGATAATATTCATATTGCCAATACCGAAGCTTTAATCTGCCTGAAAGCAAAAGCTTTTTTAGATTTAACGGAACGTAAAGCCAAAGATGAAAAAGTAGACGAAAAACATATTCGCAAGCACAAAGGCGATGTATTTCGCATGGCAACTATGCTTGCCCCTGATAATACATTTGAATTACCGGACACCATTAAAGCAGACATACAAAGCTTTGCTGATACAGTAAAAAATGAACTACCCGATAAACAGATGTTTAAAGATTTAGGAAGCCCCAATACGGATGTGGAAGCTTTGTTTAAGCAATTTTTAAAGAATTTCAATTTAAACACGAAATGACAGAAAACACAAAACCAACCAACTCATTACACAAAAAAAACAACAATAAAATGACTTATGCAGTAATTACTTTCCGGACTGTCATTCCGCAATTGTGAAACTTATAGATAACAACTGAAATTAAGAAGTCGGCCCGTCCCTGCCCGTCCGGTCAGGCGGGCGACCAGAGTCATCCAGGCGGGCAATCAACAGTCGGCAGTCGGCAAAAATGCAAAGCATTTAAACTCTAGTCATTTTATTCATTTTAGCATTTAATCATTTTAGCATTCAATTATTTACCCATTCCTAAAATAATTATTACTTGCCAGGGTAAGCAGGCTGTATCCACTCTTCTGCAGATAAGTATTTACTTTCAGCAGCCCAGAGAATGCCTCTTTTTGTAATTTCCAGAGCTTCAGGGACACTGAAATCCACTGCCTGGTGACCAAGGGAGTTATAGAACACCCGTCCTTTACCATACATTTTTTTCCAGACAACAGGTATCACACAACCATTAATCCAGTCAGCATGGTTAGCGTTAAATGTTGTTGTGGCAAGCACTTTAACATTAGGATCAACATGCATATAATACTGCTCTGAGTGCATTTTAAAATCGGAAATACCTTTTGTTACCGGATCGTCATGATCTACAATATTCACTTCATAATCGATAACTCCACCGGGATGTGCCACCCACTGCCCCCCAACCATAAACTGATATTCGGTATTCTGGCGGAATGAATCCGCCAGCCCGCCATGCCAGCCGGCTAATCCAACTCCACTGCGGACAGCATTAAGCAGGGCTTTTTCCTGTTCCCTGGTAATGGCACCCATGGTCCATACCTGAACTATCAGATCCATAGAACTCATAAGATCTTTGTCAAGGTAAGTATCAAGTGTATCTGAGACAGTGACCTTTGCTCCCTGTTCTCTGATCCATGGTGCGAATATATCAATACACTTTTTTGGTTCATGACCCATCCAGCCACCCCATACCATTAACACTGTTTTGTCCTTAAGTGAGGGTGATTTTGGATTATTTACTGCTAGCTGAGAAAAAGCTCTGGTGGAAATAATAGCACCGGCGCTTGTTAATACAATCTTTTCAAGAAATGTTCTTCTGCTTAATGAATGTTGATCCATTATAATTAATTTTTTAATTAAAAGCCCTTCTTAATTCTACATTGAAAAATTGAAAATTATGAAAAATTTGTGAGAGCCGGCATTTTTCAATTAATATTTTTAGAAATAATTATGGTTCTTCAGGATAATACGTAGTTATCCTGGCATCATTCCATCTATTCCCTCTATTCCAAAGAGTTAAAAGTTATAAAGTTATAAAGTTATAAAGTTAAAAGTAAGCTTTGAACTTTACAAACTTTCAATTTTCCACTTTATTCCATCTATTCCCTCTATTCCCTCTATTCCCTCTATTCCCTTTATTCCCTTTATTCCCTAAATTAATTAGATAGTTATGGGCAAAAAAAAGCCGCCATATCTGGCGGCTTTAAAATTTTATCTAACTTCCTGACAATGTTCGGGTAAAATTTTTCCAATACCTGTATATCAGGAAAGTCAAAGTTAATCTTTTTGAACTAAATCATATTTGGGGGGATTAATGCTATTGTCAATAAGCCCTTCTTTCTTCATCTCCAGAATACACTTGATTCCCTTTGAATAAGAAAGGGACAAATTCTTGATGATTTCACCCAAATACGACATCCCACGATCGGAAAGAAACTCTAAAATCGCCCTCTTTGTGAGATTATCTGTCGCATGTATTTCTCTGTGTTTACTCATATATCTAATACCTTAATAATTTGAAAATCTATTAATTATACTCTCTCTTTATATTAAGAAGGATTTTAACTTAAAATGGTTGCGTGCAAAAATTATTATTCATCAACAAAATTCGTTCCTTTATCAATAAATAAGTAAAAACCAAGGAATAAAGAGTTATGGGTTATCCGCCTTCGTTAAAACTACGGCGGACGAAGCGTGTTACGAGTTAAGTGTCGATGAATGTATAACTTTTAACCACAGTGAAATATGTTCCTTCCCTGGTGAAATATTTTCGTGCCTCAAATTTCACAGGGTAAACGTCGCATTTCACGTGGCAAGCTTATAACTTATAACTTGAAGGTTGAAGCTGGAAACGGTGAGAAATGAGAGATTAGAATAACGTTACTCAAGAGAGAGTTTAATTTACATCAATAAATGATCATAAACCTCATTTAAGATACTTTCAATTTTTTCAATGCAGGCACCACACATACCTGCAACAGCAGATTCATCTGCAACCTCTTCAACAGTAAATAAATTATTCTTTTTTATCAGGTCAATAATTTCACTGCGAGTAATATTCGCGCATTCACAAATCACAGGATCATATTTTTCCATAGAATCTGATTAATCGCGTACAAAAAAACAAAAAATCCGGTAAAATGAAAAAATATATTACTTTATTATATCCTTTTTTATCAACAAAGGAGTGTTAGTTACAATTAATCTACCGGTTATCTGTCAGATTAACATTTGTAATAATTAATGCCAACAAAATGAGAAATGAATATTTCTTTTGTGTCATGGTGTATAGTGGTTATCAAAATTTCTTCATGAATACCAGTTCATTTGTATCCGGGTTTTTTAAAAATACATATAAATATGACTTTATTTTTTTTATCTTTCAAAACAAAAAAACTGTAATCCTTATGAAAATGAAAAAACTGATTCTACCATTAATTCTGACTGTTTCAATAATACTGTCAGCTTGTGCTGAACTTTTAACAACACTTCAATCAGCAGCAACCACCTTACCCTTAACAGAAGCAGAGGTTGTGCAGGGCTTGAAAGAAGCATTGAAAACAGGAGCGCGTAATTCATCTGACCGACTGGCAGCCGAAAACGGATATTTTGGAGATGAAATTATTAAAATACTGCTTCCTGAAGAAGCAAAGATTATTGTTGAAAATATTTCAAAGATCCCGGGAGGAGATAAACTGGTTAATGATGTTATTCTGAGAATAAACCGTGCTGCTGAGGATGCTGCGAAAGAAGTGGCTCCTATCTTTATAAACAGTGTAACACAAATGTCAATTTCCGATGCTTTTGGCATTTTGAATGGTGGAGATGATGCAGCCACTAAATATCTCAGCAGGACAACCTACAGTGAGCTGGTTGATCTGTACAGTCCAAAAATCAGGGCTTCAGTAGAAAAGGATATAGTGGGAAATATATCAACCCAGGATTCATGGGATGCTCTCACCGGGAAGTGGAATCAGTTTGCCAGATCATTGGCAGGACGCCTGGCAGACATGCAGACTGTTGAAACAGATCTCGGGGATTATCTTACCCATAAAGCTTTAGATGGCATGTTTATGAAAGTTGCCGAAGAGGAATATAAAATACGGAAAGATATTAATGCAAGGGTTTCTCCAATACTTCAAAAAGTGTTT
>DAOVLD010000133.1 GCA_030631445.1 Bacteroidota bacterium | reverse complement strand
TCTCCATACGTTTTTCCTTTTAGGTCAAGTTTATCATAGGTGATCAGATTCATTCTCTTCATAACATCCAGTGTTTCACACCACCCTTTATGCCTGAAAGTACCCCTGAACATTGTCTTTGCTTCAGGAATTTTATAGATATCAATATAATCAATAGAATCCCTGTTGGGATATACCTCCAGTTTACTAACATCGGGAAAATCAACCATGAAGGTGTCTTTGAACAGGTTTTCTGATGAAACATAGATTTCTTTTCCATGTTTCAGGTATCTTCCATCGTTATTACTGGCCATAATTACCCCTTTAGGGCTCCATGAAAATTTGTACATAAATGGGTTATCTGCATCCTCAAGAGAGGGAAGAGCTCCGCAAAGTGAGTAAAACTCATCCACATTGCCACCTTTATCATGTATGTAATCAATAATCCGCATTGCAGACATATGATCAATTCCCGGATCCAGACCTATCTCATTAAGGATAATAATTCCGGCATTTCTGGCTTCCTGATCAAGAGCTTTCATTTCCGGTTTAACATAAGAGGTTGTAACCATTTCCTTACCGTGTTTAATGCATTTGCCGGCAACATTAAGGTGGTGGGCGTATGGTAACAGACTTACTGTAAGATCATGTTCTGCAATTAGCTTATCAAGAGTGACATCATCATCCACAGTCCAGGCAACGGCTTCTCCATTTGAAAAACCTTTAATCATTGCATCTGCCTTAGATCTTGTACGTGTGGCAACTGTTACATGGAAATTTTCCTTTAACAGGTATTGGACAATGGGTTTTGCAACCATTCCGGCACCGAGTATTAATACTTTTTTCATACGTTTAAATCTTTTATGTTAGTGACAAGGTTACTTATAATTTCTACCTTTTTACAAGTTCTGTGGTATTTGTTACTCGCTCCCACAAAAGCCCATTACACAAACCCGCTCGTGAACTTCCATGTGGAAAAATATGTATACTGTTGAGCAACCATTGTTTGTTCATTTTTGTTTGTGCATTAATAATACATGGAAGTTTCATATAATTAATTATTTAAGTTGATTCATTAATGGCAGCGGCAAGATATAATTTTTTTAAGTTAAGAAAAAGACTTTTTATCAGTCCATAACAATTTATTTAACATACTGCCGGAATAAAGTCTGCAATCCTCAGTCTTCAGTCGGCAAACTGAAGACAAGGTCATATTTACTTTTCAGTCCCGATTTATCGGGAATATGATTAAATGATTGTGCTTTAAAATTGTTTGATTATTGTTTTCTTTTTTACCGATTGTGGACTGCTGACTGCCGACTGATTTTTAAATGGTTTAAAAGAAAATGCATATTTCATCATAAAAAAAAACAGAAATTATTTTATTATTTATTAAAAATCCTTTTATTTGTTCCTTAAATTTAAAATGTTTTGATTTAAGACATGAAAATGATTTTTACATATAACTGGTGGTGGCAAATGATTTTCCGGATTAGGAGAAGTTCATGCAGGTGATCATTTACCATTAATAGTTGTAAAAAAAAGCCGCGGGATTTGCTCCCGCGGCTTTTTTTTTAATCCATACCATATATGCTTTTTTATATTATTATCTGGCTCAAACATATTATTTTTCGATGGCATAAATGTGTAAAATACAACATGGAATAATGGAATAATGGAATAATGGAAAGAAGAAAAGAAAAGAGGGTTTAAACAATTACAAGTTTGGGATAATTCAGTTGAATTATATATTCTCACATGTAAGTTATTGTCAAGATTCCTTATGAACTGAAGAAAACAGTATCTAATTGTATTGATTCTTCCTTCATTATAAATCCGAAAATGATTAATCCAACATTCCAACATTCCAACATTCCAACATTCCAACATTCCAAGGTAACTATGCTTTATCCTGAAGAACTAAATTTTTTTTCTAAATATTAAAAACTTCAAACATTATGAATAACAAGACAATAATTCTTAAACCAAATGAAATTCCCAGGCAATGGTATAATATTGCTGCTGATATAAAGCTGAATCCTCCTTTAGGACCTGATGGAAAACCAATAGGTCCTAAAGCTCTCGCACCTGTATTTCCCATGAATTTAATTGAACAGGAAGTCAGTACTCAGAGATGGATTGATATACCTGAAGATGTACTTAATATATTGGCAATTTGGAGACCTACACCAATGATCAGGGCTTATTCATTTGAAAAAGCACTTAATACCCCGGCTCGTATTTATATAAAAAATGAAAGTGTAAGTCCTCCCGGTAGTCATAAACCTAATACAGCAGTTGCCCAGGCATATTACAATAAAGAATTTGGGATTAAAAGGCTGATAACAGAAACCGGAGCAGGGCAATGGGGCAGTGCATTGGCATTTGCATGCAGTCAGTTCGGACTTGACTGTGATGTTTTTATGGTTCGGATCAGTTATGAGCAAAAACCCTTCAGAAAAACAATGATGGAAACGTGGGGAGGTACATGCATATCAAGCCCAAGTGATACAACTCAGGCAGGAAGGAATATACTGGAAAAGTATCCGGATACTCCCGGTAGTCTGGGTATTGCAATTAGCGAAGCTATTGAAACTGCAATATCGGATAAAACTGGAAAAACCCGTTATTCACTGGGTAGTGTACTGAATCATGTAATGCTCCACCAAACTATTATTGGTCTTGAAGCGAAGAAACAACTTGAAAAAGTTGGTGAATATCCAAATGTGATTATCGCTTGTGCGGGAGGTGGAAGCAATTTTGCGGGCATTGCCTATCCATACGTTTACGACAAGATTAACGGGAAAGAAATCGATATTTATCCTGTTGAGCCTGAAGCCTGTCCTACGATGACAAGAGCCTCGTTTGTCTATGATCATGGGGATGAAGCAGCTTACACACCACTGCTGGCAATGCACAGTCTGGGACATAATTTTATTCCACCTCCTATTCATGCAGGTGGACTACGATATCATGGTATTGCGCCAACATTAAGTCAGCTTATTAATGATGATCTGATAACACCTGTGGCAGTTACTCAACTTGAAGCTTTTAAAGCAGGAATCCTTTTTTCAAGAACCGAAGGTATCATTCCTGCCCCGGAAACCAATCATGCATTGGCTTATACAATCAGGGAAGCAGAAAAGGCCAGGGAAGAAGGGAAGGAGAAAACCATACTTGTTAACCTGAGTGGACATGGAAATATGGACCTGTTGTCATACCAGAAGTATTTAGATAATGAATTATCAAATTTGAAATTGGATGATGAGGCTCTGGAAAAATCAAAGGATTGCTATAAAAATTTTCCAAAACCTGAGATCCTCAAAAGTGTTTGAGTGCCATAAGTAACGTTTCAATAATTGAATTCAGGGCTTGCTATGTGAAATTTTCACAAGGCTTGTCCTTTTTTTATGCTTTTCAAACTTTTCCTTATGTGAATAATTTTAAATTTGTAGAATCTTAACGGATAAAATCAGATAGTGGGAAATTCTACAAAATATGCTGAAACTCCCCTGATGAAGCAGTACAACAGGCTGAAGAATAAACATCCTGATGCCATATTGCTTTTCAGAGTAGGGGACTTTTACGAAACCTTTGGGAGCGATGCTATTAAAACTTCTGAGATTCTTGGCATTACATTAACAAAAAGGGCAAATGGAGCAGCATCTTTTATTGAACTGGCCGGGTTCCCTTATCATGCAATAGATACTTATCTTCCAAAGCTTGTGAGAGCAGGTCAACGGGTTGCCGTGTGCGACCAGCTTGAAGATCCGAAAAAAACGAAAAAAATTGTAAAACGGGGAGTTACCGAACTGGTTACCCCCGGAGTTTCGATGAATGATAATGTTCTTGATCATAAAAAGAATAATTTTCTTGCAAGCGTTCATATTGAAAGCAACATTTGCGGAGTGGCTTTCCTGGATATTTCAACAGGGGAATTCCTGACAGCCGAAGGGGGTTTTGAATATATTGATCAATTGCTTTCCGGTTTTAGTCCTAGTGAAGTTTTAGTTGAGAGAAGGAAACGGGAACTGTTCAAAGAGAAATTTGGGAGTAAATATTATGTCTATCCTCTTGACGACTGGGTTTTTACTGAAGATTCTGCTGAAGACCGGCTTCTGAAACATTTCAGGGTGTCATCACTGAAAGGTTTCGGTATACAGTATCTTAGATATGGAATTGTAGCTGCCGGGTCAATAATGCATTACCTTGATATAACCGAACATAATAATGTTTCCCATATAACATCAGTTTCCCGTATTGAAGGAGATCGTTATGTATGGCTTGATAAGTTTACCATCAGGAATCTTGAACTTTTTACTTCTTTGAATGAAGGGGCTAAAACCTTAATGGATGTGATGGATAATACTATTTCCCCAATGGGTGCCAGAATGCTTAAAAGATGGATTGCAATGCCATTAAAGAATATTAAACCTATTATGGAAAGGCATGATATCGTACAGTATTTTATTGAAAATTCTGATTTTGAAGAATTTCTTACAGACCAGATCGGGGAAATTGGCGACCTTGAAAGAATAATCTCAAAAGTAGCAGTGAACCGAATTAATCCGCGGGAGATTGTTCAGTTGAAACGGGCACTGAATACTATTGAACCCATTCAACTGGCATGCAGGAAGAGTGGTATTAAAGTATTGAAAAAAATTGCCGGCCAACTCAATCCATGTAAGAGTGCAGGTAAACGAATTGAAAAAGAGATTACAGATAATCCTCCGGTTCAGGTTAATAAGGGTGGAGTAATAAAAGAAGGTGTTTCAAAAGATCTGGATGAATTGCGTGACATCCTTCATTCCGGTAAGAATTTTCTCGTCCGGTTACAGGAAAAAGAGAGTAAAAGTACAGGAATACCATCACTCAAGGTTGGTTTTAATAGTGTGTTTGGTTATTATATCGAAGTAACAAATACTCATAAAAACAAGGTTCCTGGAGAATGGATCAGAAAACAAACTCTGGTAAATGCAGAAAGATATATAACTGAAGAACTCAAGGACTATGAAGATAAGATTCTTGGGGCTGAGGAGAAGATACTATCGCTGGAAACCGGGTTATATAATGATCTGGTAAACAGCTTAATGAAGCACATTGCAGATATTCAGACAGATGCATCAGTGATTGCCCGTTTGGATGTCCTCCTGTCTTTTGCAGGGACAGCGAAAATGAATAACTATACCAGGCCCGTGATTGATAATTCTGAAGTGATTGATATTAAGCAGGGCAGGCATCCTGTGATTGAACAGCAGCTTCCTATTGACGAGAAATATGTTCCGAACGATGTTTACATGGACAATGACGATCAGCAGATCATTATTCTCACGGGTCCGAATATGTCAGGGAAATCTGCCCTGTTGAGACAGACAGCCCTGATTGTTCTGTTGGCACAGATGGGTAGTTTTATCCCTGCAGTATCAGCAAGGATGGGTTTGGTGGATAAAATTTTTACAAGGGTTGGTGCTTCAGATAATATCTCGTTGGGTGAATCAACCTTTATGGTTGAAATGAATGAGGTAGCCAGCATACTGAATAACCTCTCATCCAGAAGCCTGGTGTTGCTTGACGAGATAGGAAGGGGTACCAGTACCTATGATGGAATTTCCATTGCATGGGCAATGGTGGAATATATTCACGAACAACCCAAAGCAAAAGCAAAAACCTTGTTTGCT
>DAOVLD010000196.1 GCA_030631445.1 Bacteroidota bacterium | reverse complement strand
GTTAATTAAAAACCTTGAAAAAGGGAAAAAAGAAGGACTTTACAGGAAGGAAATAGACAATGAAATCATTGCAAGGATACAAGTGTCCAGGGCGGAAAATGTGACCGAAAGTTCGTGTGTCTCCATCCGGGATTACATTTCCAGGAAGTTCTTCTCAGAAATTTTTATTTACCACATTAGGGGTATAGCAAATTGTAAAGGGATCAAATTCCTTGAGGATAATATTGATCAGTTGAAAATAAACGAATAGCAAGTAATCAGTCGGCAGTCAGCAGTCCACAGTCAGCAGTCCACAGTCAGCAATTAAACATTTTAGTCATTTTAGACATTCCAAACTTTTTATGCTGAGCGCAGTCGAAGCGAAGACATTGAATAGTTAAAAAAAGGATAGAATATGAATATCGTAAAAATCACCCTGATAGTTTTTCTGTTTTGTTGCTGTAATTTATTCAGTTTAGCAGAAGGTGATGAGAAAAGAACTTTCTCACTCGAAGAGGCACAGAATTTCGCAATTGAGAATAATTTGAATATAAAAAATGCAGAGGCTGATGTAAAAATTGCAAGGAAGAAAATCTGGGAAACAACAGCAATTGGATTACCTCAAGTGAACGGAACGGTTAATTATACTGATAATTTGAGCCTTGCTACAGTTCTTATTCCTGATTTTTTTGGAGGAAATCCGGATGAGATGATTGAAGTACAATTTGGAACTCAGCATAACGCTTCGGCTTCCATTACAGCGACTCAGCAAATTTTTAGCGGCCCGTATATCGTTGGATTAATGGCAGCAAGGGTTTATAGACAACTGTCAGAACAAAATCTTGAACAAACAGAGATTAATGTAAAAGAATTAGTAACCCGGAATTATTATCTGATTTTGCTTTCAGAAGAGATCAGGAAAACCCTTTTGAAAAATTATAATAACACCCTGAAAACTTATAAGGAAATAAAAGCTATGTTCAAACAGGGTTTTGTTGAAGAGACAGATGTTGATCAGCTTAAAGTTACCCTTACAACACTTGATAATTCTGTTAATTCAATGGAAAGACAGGTAAAAGCGTCAAAGAATATGTTGAAATTTCAAATGGGACTTGACTTGGAAGTACTTGTATCACTTACAGATTCATTGAACGGAATTTTGGGGAAAATAAATCTCCAATTACCAGGAGGGAATGATTTCAATATTGATAATAATATAGAATACAATATTATGGAAACACAGATTGAATTAGCATCTCTTGACTTGAAAAGGCAAAAGACAGAATATCTGCCAACCCTTTCTGTAATGTATATGAATAACTGGAATGCTATGAGGGATGAGTTTAATTTTTTTAATTCGGATAAGAAATGGTATGAATCAGAAATGATCGGATTCACATTGAACATACCGGTTTTCAGCAGCGGTTCAAAAATATCCAAAATAAGCCAAAAACAACTGGCGTTTGAGAAAGCAACACATACAAAAAAACTTATCAGGCAAAACCTGGAAATGGAAAGTCAGCAAGTGAAGTTTGATTATAATACTGCACTTGAAAAATATTTGAGCGAAAAAGAAAATGTAAAACTGGCAAAAAGAATTCTTGAAAAAACAAGGATCAAATATAAAAATGGTATGGCTTCCAGTTTTGAATTAATACAAGCGAACAACCAATATTTACAAACAGAGTCAAATTTAACATCAGCTAAAGTAGAAATATTGAATGTGAAAATTCGCCTTGATAAAATAACAAACAGGCTGTAGAGGAGGAGAAGAAGTAAGAAGTATAAAGTACGTAGTAAGTAGGCGGAGAGCAGAGAGACGATAGAACGATAGAACGATAGAACGATAGAACGATACGACGAAAAGAGAAGAGGTGAAGAAAACCCGTAACCCGTAACAGCTTAACATATAAAAGAATTTTAGGTTAGTAAAAAGCAAGAACGTATTACAATATTTTAATTCATAAAACAAAATTAAATATCAGAATAATGAAAAAGGCATATTATTTAATTCTAATAATTGCAATAACAAGTTGTAATCCGGACAACCCCGAAGCAATAAAAAACAAGCTGATAAAGCTTAAGGAGAAGCAAATGGTGATCAACAATGAAATTACCATGCTCGAACGTGAACTTAAACAGGATTCAACACAAATTAATTCAGAAAACACAATTCCTGTAAAAGTTAAGACTCTGAACTTTAAAAAATTTAATCATTTCATACTTGTAAGTGGTAATGTTGAAGCCGAAAAACACGCTTTCGTTAGCCCTGAAGTGAATGGTCAGATTGAGAAAATATATGTGTCGGAGGGAGAAAAGGTAAAACAGGGGAAGCTGCTGGTTTCATTAAACACAAGAGTTATTGAGAGCAGTATTAAAGAGGTGAAAACCGGCCTTGAACTTGCCAGAAAAGTGTATAATAAACAATATGAATTATGGGAACAAAATATTGGTTCGGAAATAGAGTACCTGAATGCTAAAAATGCTAAAGAATCAGCAGAAAACAGGTTAAAAACGCTGAAAACACAATTGGAAATGGCCAGGATACGGGCTCCATTTTCAGGGTTTATTGAAAAAATTTCAGGTAAAGAAGGAGAAATGGCTTCACCGGGAAAACCAATACTTGAAATTATTAACCTTTCTGAAATGAAAATTTATGCTGATATATCTGAAAAATACCTGGCAAATATTTACGAAGGAGATACAACAATCGTACACTTTCCTTCATTACCTGGTATGGAAATAGAAGTTCCGGTTTACCGGACTGGTAATGTGATAGACCGCAATAACAGGACTTTTACTATTGAATTAAAAATAAATAACCCGGATAATCAGCTTAAACCAAACCTTATGGCTACGGTAATGCTTAATGATTTTTCGAGTGATTACGCCCTGGTGGTCCCCTCTGGGATTATTAAAAAAGATATACAGGGGTCGTACCTTTATGTTGCTGTAAATAGCGGCGAATGGATAATAGCACAAAAAAAATATATTAGTACAGGACTAAGTTACGAGGATAAAACAATGATATCCGGGGGCGTAAAGAATGGCGATAAAGTAATAATAGCAGGATATACCGAGGTATCTGACGGAGTGAAAATCAAGGTTAAGTAAACAGACTGATAAACCAATACCGAAATGAGCATCAAGCCTAAGAAAGATAGTATCATAAGGGATTTTAAATTATCCACAGTTGCGTTAAAAAACAGGAATACAGTATTCCTTTTGACTGTTGTAATAATAGCTTTTGGACTGTTCTCATATATTAATCTGCCAAAGGAATTATTCCCTGAAGTTGATATTCCAACAGTACTGGTACAAACACCCTATCCCGGCAATTCTCCGTTGGATATTGAAAACCTTATAACACGACCACTCGAAAAGGAAATTGAGACCATTAATGGCATCAAGGAATTAAGCTCAAACTCCATTCAGGATGCTTCACTTGTAATTATTGAATTCAACACTAATGTAAATATTGAGGATGCCGTATTGGATGTTAAAGACGCAGTGGATAAAGCTAAAAGTGAATTACCTAACGACTTATTTGTCGATCCGGTTGTTATGGATATTGACTTATCAGAGTTCCCAATAATCAATATTAATCTGTCAGGCGATTTTAGTCTTGAAGAGCTGAAAGGATATGCCGAATATCTTGAAGAAAGAATTGAAACGATTAATGAAATTTCAAAGGTTAATATCAAAGGGATCAATGAAAAGGAGATTAAAGTAAGCGTTGATATCCATAAACTGGAAGCACTGGAATTATCCTTTTACGACATCGAGAATGCTATTGCGTCTGAAAATATCTCTATGTCGGGGGGCGAAATTAAATTGGGTAACACCCGCCGGTCAATCCGTATTGCCGGTGAATTTGAGAATATTGAACAGATAGGGGATGTTATAGTTAAACATGAAAATAATGATATCGTGTTTCTAAAAGATCTTGCCGAAGTGACAGCGGGTTATGAAGAACCCACCAATTTTGCACGTCTTGATAAAAACCCGGTCGTATCTCTCCAGGTGATAAAAAAGAGTGGTAAAAACCTGTTAACAGCCACCGATCAAATATTCAATATGGTTAATGAAGCCCGTAATAGCGGGAATATTCCTGCCACAATG
>DAOVLD010000231.1 GCA_030631445.1 Bacteroidota bacterium | reverse complement strand
TCAATAAACTGGAATCATCTCCTTCGCATCTTTGTATTAATGGGTTGGGTGATACACTCTATTTTTTAAATAATGGAATATTTCAAATGCCGGTAACAGATACGGAAATCCCATCTGAACCATTAGTGCTAACAGAAAAATTGTTTTATAGTATTGGGATTGATCCGGAAAGTGGAATTATATATGCTGCTGACGCGATCGACTACCAGCAAAAGGGGAAAGTGTTCAGGTATTTGCATGAAGGAGCTTTAAAAGATTCGTTTGATGTTGGTATTATTCCCGGCTCTTTCGTATTTAACAGGTAAATTAATTAGAGCCTGTATATAAAATCGAAAGTTTAAGTAAATAGTAAAAATCACAAAATACAAGCACCAAATTGCAAATAAATAACAATATTCAAAAATTCAAAAAAAGAAAATAAAAAGAAGAAAAAATGATGTATTGGTAAATTCTGTTTTGAATTTGTATTTGTTTGTTATTTGGATATTATTTGTTATTTGTTTTTTGAGATTTGTTATTTTTTTATAAACGAAATATAGAGTTTATAAACAGGCTCTTTTTAGAGCCAGTATATAAAGTCAAGCATTTTCGTAAATTAGTCGCCATTATTTCACTACAATAGATTCCTATGAATTGCAAAAGATCAAGACTTGTTTCAATAATAGTAATTTTTTTGTTTTTATTATTCCGTCCGGGCTACGGACAGATAAATTACCACGGATCGCCGGCAGGAATAGATCATATTAATGTACCTTTTATCAAATTACCAGGCGTTGACAGGGATAAACTTATTAGCATTGAAGAGCAGGAGAGATTGATAACAAGTAAGAAAAGTCTGAGATTCGGAAAGATTTTACCTGTATCTCTCGGGACTGATAATTCCGGTGTTTTTCAGTCATTTGACGGGCTTCAGATTTGGAGAATCGGATTATGGTCACCGGATGCCAGGGGACTGGGTTTGATATTTGACCGGTTTGATCTGGATGATGGCGAAAAGGTTTTTGTTTACTCTCCCGGAAAAAAGCAGGTGCTTGGAGCTTTTACCCGTGGGAACATGAATAAAAACAAAACACTGGCTGTAAGACCATTGATAAATGATTCGATTATCATTGAATTTCAATTTAACACCAACAGGAAGGATGCTCTGCATATTGGGTCTGTGGTTTATGATTATCTGGGAATATACAGTGCCATTGCTGCCAAGGATCAATGGTATAATGCTTCCGCACCGTGTAATGTTGATATAAATTGCTCTGAAGGGCAGGATTGGCAGAGTGAAAAAAATGCAGTTTGCAGGGAATTCATCTATAAATCTGATCAAGGTCATTCGGAGCTTTGTACAGGTGTGCTTCTGACCAATACTTCAGAAACAGATGTGCCTTACCTGCTAACAACAAACCATTGTATTGAAAATAACTCACATGCTGAGAATACAATATTTGTTTTTCAATATGAAAGTCCCTATTGTGATGGCCCGGATGGATTTGTGATAAAATCAATCTCCGGATCAGACTTGAAGGCAACATCTGAAAATCTGGACTTTACGCTTGTTGAATTGGACAAGATACCTCCAATTACATATAATCCAATCTATGCCGGATGGAGTATTTCAGATTTACAACCTGAAAATTCAGTGACAATCCATCATCCAAACGGAGATGTTAAAAAGATATCTGTTGATAATGATCCTGCAGTGATGGCAAGTTATTCGGACTTAGATGATAATGCATTCTGGAATATTTTGCAATGGGACATCGGAACAACTGAGGAAGGTTCATCCGGGGCTCCGCTTTTTGATCAGGATCACAGGGTTATAGGTATCCTTTCAGGAGGTGATGCGGAATGTGGGAACTCGGTTAATGATTATTTTTTGAGGTTAACCAATGCATGGGATGATTATAGCTCATCTGTGGAGCAACTTAAATTCTGGCTTGACCCGGAAAATTCCAGTGCAGCATTTGTTAATCAACGCGATCCATATGCAGCAGCAAAACTGGATTGTGATACTGTTTCGAATATCTCAATTGCAGAAAGTAAAAAAATATATTCTTACATTAATCCTGATAACGGTACTATTACAGGACATAACACAGGTTTGCTTAAACAGTACGCGGAAAAATTTCCTATTGGTTCAGAGAGAAATATTACAGGGGTCCGCTTAAATGTGGCAAGAGCGATCTGGTCAGAAAATTCAGACAGCGTAAAAATAAAAATTTGGTACGGAACAAACCAGCCGGATCAACTGCTATATGAGAAGAAATTGCAGATAAAAGTTTTTCTTGATTCAGTATATAACTTTGTTGATTTTGATTCAGTGATCAATGTTACATCTAACTTTTATATCGGTTATGAAATTTCTTATAATTCGGGATTTTCTGCTTCAACACAGTTTGCAGTGTTTCATGCAGAAGACAGAGGTATAGAAGGGACTAATACAGCAATGGCTTTTAATGGTAGCAATTGGATAGAATTTCCTGATATACCGGAAATTGCTATAAATACATCTCTTGATTTGCAGCCTGTTATATGTGGTGAGATTCCATCTCTTGGTGTTGAGTTGCCGGAAAGAGAGAATGATCTTAATATCGTGGTTTATCCTAATCCGGGTAGTGGTTTGGTCACTTTGCTTCCATACGGATTTAACAACAGCCCTGTCCGTGTACAAGTGTATAATCTGGCAGGATATGTTCTGAAAGAATTCAATATTGAATATACCGGGGGCAGGATTGATCTTGATCTGACAGGAATGGCAACCGGGCTCTACTTTATAAGGATTAGCCAGGGTGCAATAAGCGAAACATTAAAAGTTTCAATTATCAGGTAGGAAGAAGGGAATAGAGGGAGTAGATGGAATAGAGGGAGTAGAGGGGAAGAGTAGAAGAAAATGAGTGCATATTATTCTAAAGAACGGTAATTAAGTTATGCTACATATTGCAGAAATAAAACATTCTATTCAACTTCAAGCTTTTTACTTTTGTCTATTATTTATCATTTTATCTGAATCAGGATGCAGAAACAGGTCACATGATGCAAATTCCATCTTACCTGAGAAAAAGGGAGAGGAGATTAATATTGTTTATGCCAAAGGATTTAGAATTGTGGAATTTCCCGGATATACTATGTTAAATGTGCAGAATCCCTGGCAAGGTGCTAAAGACATTTCCTTTGCATATTACCTTGTGAACAACGATGACGATATACCTGAAGAACTTAAAGGGAAAACTGTTATAAGGACTCCGGTAAAAAGGATCGTTTGTTTATCAACCACTCATATAGCTCTTCTTGAATTTGTAGACGAGATTTCAAGCCTTGTTGGAATGTCAAGTCCACAATTTGTTACAAATCAGGAAGTAATTAATGCCTTAAATAACGGGGAAATCATTGATGTTGGTTATGAAAAAAAACTGGATTTTGAAAAAATTGTACATCTTGATCCTGATTTGGTTCTGGCATATGGGATAAACAGTGAAGTAACAGGGTATATGAAGAAGTTGAATGAATTGGGTATTACTGTTGTATTAAATGGTGAATACCTGGAAAAAGAACCTTTGGCTAAAGCTGAATGGGTTAAGTTTATTGCAGCTTTTTACAATAAAGAAAGTGTTGCATTTCAGAAGTTTGACAAGATGGCTCAGCAATATAATTCCTTAAAGGATATTGTTTCGGAAGAGAG
>DAOVLD010000152.1 GCA_030631445.1 Bacteroidota bacterium | reverse complement strand
CAGTGATTTATAGAAAAGCTTTTTTTCTTTTGGGAAGTACAGGGTAAGATATGCCTTGGATGAAAACAGATCGTTTGGAAACAGAGCCCGCATATATACATCCGATTTAGTTTTTGTTTTAAAATCATTCGTTTTACATACAAGGCCGGCGTTCACTTTTTTAACAGCAAACTGGTAGTTTATATTAATACCTCGCTTTTTAAATTCCATTTCCAATAACTTATTGATAGTGTTAAAATCAATTCTTTCTTCAATTTCCAGCTTTTTTTTGATCATCTTATTCATAACTGTATTAATGATCACGGTTTTGTTATTTGCTTTTCGCCTCAAATAAGCATTAAAAATCTGGTAAGGATAGGAAAACATTTCTGTAAGACCACTCATGTTCGAACCAATAATACTTAACCCGATACTGTCACTAATAGAGAAACTATTGTTTTGTAAGTTTTCAGAGAGGTAAAATATTTGTTGATAGAATGAAGTGTTTGTTTCGATATTAATTCCTCTTATTTTGTCCTTTTCTTTTTCAGATTGAAATGAAATAATAGAATAGGGAGAAAAATTATTAAGAAATTGTTTGCCTGATGAATCAACCTCTGAAAGTGCTAATTCATCAACAACATAGAGAAGAGCCTCTCTTAGCTCCAACTCATTTATTACAGCTGTTAACGACTGGTTTACAAAATGTCTGAATTGTTGTTCTTTCAGTATAACAGCCTTTTTTATCCAGTATCCCTGCACAAGTATCAGGCCCAGTAAACCAAGTGTCATAATGATTGCTAAGAACCAGATTTTCTTCTTACTCATATCAATACAAATATAGTTTTGATTTTTTTATTCATATATATTTTAACAATATTTAACATTCCCTTAATATTTGTTAACATAAATTTGATGTATTTTTGTTTCAGGAAATAAAGTATTTAGTCATGAAAAAAAAATATCTCAGAATAATATTTACCGCAACTCTATGCCTCTTTACCGGAACTTTTCTTCTTGCCCAGGAAGAAGATAATAAGAAGGTTCATATTATGGTAAAGGAAAATGATGTTACAACCGTAGATACTTCATTTTCTATTGATAAAGATATGGATAAAGATGAAATTCAAAAAATGATCCATGAACTGACAGGGATGGATGTTATGGTTCATCCCGGAGATAAAATAACCCATGCATATGCATTTACAATTAAGGATTCTGTTGATATTGATGCAGATGCAGATGTGAAAGAGATGAAAATTAAAGTGATTGTTGACGGTGACGGAGAAAGTCATACTGTTATTCACAAACATAGTAGTAGTGATCATATGAAATGGGTTGATCACAAATCTGGAGACCATATTATTGTGAAAGAAGAAGACGGGAAAAAGAAAAAATCAAAAGTAATAATAGTTAGTGAAGAATGTGAAGGTGATGAAAAGAAGGAAATAAAAAAAGTTATTGTTCTGGAAAGCAGCGAAAAGCCTATACATTTCATAACAAAGGACGGAAAAGAGGTTGAACTTATTGTAAAAGACAAGAAAACTGGCACAGATATTGCTTTAGATAAAGTGAAGGTAATCAGGATTGAAACAAGTGAGGACGGAGTTATAAATATTATTGTTTCAGATAAGAAGGAGAAGGTAGTTAAGAAAAAGAAAGTGAATAAGGAGAAATAGAAAACAGGTTAGATAATTAAGTTAGTTTTTTTTCATAGGTAGGTTAGTTTTAGGGTTGAAAAAGGGATTGCATAAGCAGTCCCTTTTTTTTATTTATTCAATAATAAGTTTGTTCTTTGATTTCATGGTATTTATATCAAGATTGAAGACCCCGGTGATCCCTTTAATATTTCTGACAGAGGAGATGAATTGTTCCTGTTGTTTGTCCGTAAGATCACCATGAATTTGCAGGAAATAATCCATGTTGCGTAATTCTTCAATTAAATAACCATTCTCGCTCTTATTGGCGATTAGAAAATATTGCAGGTAAACCTCTTCATCAGAAAATGTGTAAACAGAAAAAACCTGTTCAATTTCTTCCCTTTTAATAACATGGTCAGTGCTTTTCCGCAGACTAATTTTTAGTTTTTTATTTATCTCCCAGCTAAGGCGATAATCATTCTCTGAAGATGAAATACCAAGCAGAAAAAAGTTGAAATCAAATTGAAAGGTTAATTTATGTTTTTTCTTTTTCCCCATTTCAAATATTAATTTCTTAAAATATTAAAACTTTTTATCTTAACCTTAGCCTCAGCCTTAGCCTTTGCGAATAACCAAAATTAATATAAAATATCAATCAAATATTGCTTTTTTAATTAACCCTGTGAAATAAATCGAAGATTTATTGCATAGCAATATTTCATAGGGTAAATCTGCGAAGCTATGTTCTTAAATATACGAAATTCCCGAATTCGGATAAAAGAAATCAATTGCTATTTTTAATACTGATAAGTGCCTGTTCGGCGGCATTTTGTTCAGCTTCTTTCTTAGACATCCCCTTACCTGATCCGGCCTTTTGGTTTTCTATTGTAAGTGTTGAAATAAACAGAGGAACATTTTGTTGGTTCGTTGGCATTTCTTTGTCAGAAAAAATAATTTCCTTTTTATTCTTCTGTCCCCATTCAAGTATTTGGCTTTTATAGTCGGTTCCATTAGTAATTATCTCTTCAGTGAGGGAACTGTCAGAGAGAATTTTTTTCAGCACATACTTTTTTGTTTTATTGTATCCCTTATCCAGATATATTGCACCAAGCAGAGCCTCCAGGGCATTGCCAAAAGGATTAAGTGTATTATTGTCTTTATTTATCTGGGATTTAAGCAATTGTGGAATACCTAAATTTACAGCAATAGAATTAAGAGTTTCACGTTGCACAATTCTGGCACGGACTTTTGAAAGAAAACCTTCATTATTAAAAGGGAACTGCTTATAGATAACATCAGATACAATAGCTTCGAGAATGGCGTCACCAAGAAATTCAAGTCTTTCGTTATTCACTAACGATCCGTCTTTTAAAGTAAGAGAGGCGGAACTATGAATAAAAGCAAGTTTGTATAAATAAAAATTCCCGGGAACAAATCCCAGGAACTTATAAAACTTTAAGCGGGTTCGAAAACCCTTCAGAAACATCATTTGAAAAGTGAAATTTGAACTTTTTACCAAGGCTAATTCACTAATTTTTTTATTATTATACTGGCATTATGACCACCAAAACCAAAAGTGTTACTTAAGACAACATTTACTTCACGTTTCTGGGCTTTATTCAGAGTTAGGTTCAGCTTATTGTCAATTTCAGGATCAAAAGTGGTATGATTAATTGTCGGAGGTATAATACCATATTTCAATGTGAGCAGTGAAGCAATAGCTTCAGCAGCACCTGCTGCTCCCAGCAGATGACCTGTCATTGATTTGGTGGCACTGATATTCATTTTATAAGAGTGCTCTCCAAACACCTTTAGTATCCCAAGAATTTCAGAAATATCTCCACGGGGAGTTGCTGTTCCGTGAATATTAATATAGTCGATTTCTTCAGGCTTCATTCCTGCGTCATTTAATGCATTTTTCATCACTAATGCAGCTCCCAGCCCTTCCGGATGGGGTGCAGTTAAATGATACGCATCAGCCGACATTCCTCCTCCGGCAACTTCAGCATAAATTTTAGCGCCTCGCTTAATGGCATGGTCATATTCTTCAAGAATAAGAGTACCTGCTCCTTCACCCATAACAAAACCATCACGGTTGAAATCAAGCGGCTTTGAGGCAGTTTTGTAATTCTCGTTGTTGATTGAAATAGCTTGCATTGAGTTAAATCCACCAACACCGGCAGGATTTATAGATGCTTCAGATCCGCCGGACACAAAAATGTCAGCTATGCCAAGCCGTATATAATTATAAGCGTCCAGTAACGCGTTGGTAGAAGTGGCACATGCTGAAACAGTCCCGAAATTAGGACCCCTGAATCCATATTTTATGGAAATGTGACCGGCAGCAATATCAGAGATCATCTTCGGGATAAAGAAAGGACTGAATCGTGGAGTTCCGTCACCTTTACAATAATCTACTGCTTCCTTCAGGAATGTTTCTATTCCACCAATCCCGGATCCGTATATCACCCCAACCCTGTCCTTGTCCACTTTCTCAAGATCAATGCCTGAGTTAGTAATGGCTTCGTCTGTAGCTACCAATGCATATTGTGCATACCGGTCGAGCTTGCGAAGTACCTTCCTGTCGAAGTGATCTTTAGGATCAAAATTCTTTACCTCACAGGCAAACCTGGTCTTGAATTTCCCGGCATCGAAATGTGTAATAAGGTCACAGCCACTTACACCATTCTTCAGGGCTTCCCAGAAGTCATTAACTGTATTGCCCAATGGTGTAACAGCCCCAAGACCAGTGACTACTACCCTTTTTAACTCCATTTAAGATGTTGTTTTTGGGAAATTAGAGGCAATTCTTACTTGATGTTTTCTTCGAGATGCTTGATTGCTTCTCCAACTGTTGAGATATTTTCAGCTTGATCATCAGGAATTCCAATGTTGAATTCTTTTTCAAATTCCATGATCAATTCAACTGTGTCAAGAGAGTCAGCACCCAGATCGTTTGTGAAACTGGCTTCCGGGGTAACTTCATTTTCATCAACTCCTAATTTGTCAACGATGATAGCTTTTACTCTTGATGCAATGTCAGACATACCTTTAAATTTTAATTAATACTAATGGATAAATATATTACGCTGCAAAGAAATGTAAATCAAAATTATTATTCAAATAAAAATAATCTTTTTTAGTGTATTGTGTATATTTTTTTATAAAAAATGGAAATAAATTTTAATTTTGAATATAGTTAATGAATATAAAACGTTAAAAATGAAATATATCTGTATTTTTGCTTCAGGTACCGGAACCAACGCACAAAATATTATTAAGTACTTTACAAAAGTGGAAAATATTGAAGTATCTTTAGTATTATCCAATAAAAAGGAGGCTTATGTACTGCAACGTGCCCGAATGTTAGGGGTATCCGGCAAATTTTTTTCAAGGGAGGATCTGAATAATTCAATTGTGCTCAAATTATTGGAAGAATACAGAATAGATTTTATTGTATTGGCAGGTTTTCTCTGGTTGATACCAATTGATTTTTTAAGAACTTACCCAAACCGTATTGTAAATATCCATCCGGCTCTTCTTCCGAAATACGGAGGAAAAGGAATGTATGGAGCCAGGGTACATGAGGCTGTTCTGGAAAACAAGGAGAAGGAATCAGGAATTTCTATTCATTATGTAAATGAAGAATATGATAAAGGCAAT
>DAOVLD010000234.1 GCA_030631445.1 Bacteroidota bacterium | reverse complement strand
GAATTTTTGTTTAACAAGATAGTGGACCCGGGATTCCTTAACTTGTTTTTTAAGACATCTGCAAACCGGTGAAGTCAGCACAATATCCCCGATCGAACTAAAACGTATTATAAGGAATTTAACCACTGTTAAGAGAAATTTAAAATTTTAAGATGAGAAATCAGGTTATTTAATAGTCCTCGAACAGAGATACCTTTTTAGAAAAAATGTATTATTCAATAACAGATTCAGCAAGAATAATAATCTTGTTGTCCCGGACTTCCACAACACCTCCTGAGATTGTAAATATTTGCTCCTGGTTTTTGGTTTTTTTCACTTTAACCTCTCCTTTTTCAAGAGTAGAAATTATCGGGGCATGCATATTGAGGATTGCAAAAGAACCTTTTGTTCCCGGAACTTTTACTAATACTACAGTTCCTTCAAAAACCTTTTTCTCGGGGGTTAATATTTCCAGATTCATTTATTTAGCTTTAAAAGTTATTTAATTACCAGAATCACTAAGTAATTTCTTTCCCTTTTCAATAGCATCATCGATTGTCCCGACCATCATAAAGGCTGCTTCGGGGTATTCATCCACTTCACCGTTCATAATCATATTAAAGCCTTTAATATTGTCTTCAATAGAAACAAGCACACCGGGAGTGCCGGTAAACTGTTCTGCTACATGGAAGGGTTGTGAAAGGAATCGCTGTATTCTTCTGGCACGGTGGACTAACTGTTTATCTTCTTCAGAAAGTTCATCCATACCGAGAATAGCAATAATATCCTGCAATTCTTTATGTCTTTGTAATATCTCTTTTACTTTCTGTGCTGTTTCATAATGTTCTTTTCCAACGATTTCAGGAGTAAGAATTCTTGATGTAGAATCGAGGGGGTCAACAGCAGGATAAATCCCCAGCTCTGTGATTTTTCTGCTAAGAACAGTGGTTGCATCAAGGTGTGCAAACGTAGTTGCGGGTGCCGGGTCGGTCAGGTCATCAGCCGGAACATAAACTGCCTGTACAGATGTAATGGATCCGTGTTTTGTAGAAGTAATCCTTTCCTGCATTTCTCCCATTTCAGTGGAGAGAGTAGGTTGATATCCAACAGCGGAAGGCATTCGTCCGAGAAGCGCAGATACTTCAGATCCTGCCTGGGTAAAACGGAAGACATTATCCATAAAAAAGAGAATATCCCTGCCTTCACCCTTCTTATCTCCATCTCTGAAGTATTCAGCAATGGACAATCCGGATAGAGCTACTCTGGCGCGTGCTCCCGGAGGTTCATTCATTTGTCCGAAAACCAGGGCAAGCTTGGAAGCTTTCATGGCATTTTTATCAACCTTTGAGAGATCCCACCCACCTTTTTTCATATCTTCCAAAAACTCTTTTCCATATGAAATAACACCTGCTTCAAGCATTTCCCTTAACAGGTCGTTACCTTCCCTGGTTCTTTCACCAACACCTGCAAACACTGACAATCCTTCATATGATTTTGCAACATTGTTGATCAGCTCCAGGATCACAACTGTTTTTCCAACTCCGGCTCCGCCAAAAAGACCGATTTTACCACCTTTTGAGTAGGGTTCAATAAGGTCAATAACTTTAATGCCGGTAAATAACACCTCTTCTTCGGTAGATAAATCTTCAAACTTTGGGGGTTTACTATGAATTGGATATCCGTTTTTTCTATCCAGTTTTCCAATTCCGTCAATAGGTTCACCAATAACATTTAACAACCGGCCTTTTATTTGTTCACCTGTAGGCATCATAATAGGAGACCCGGTGGCTATTACTTCTGTTCCACGGCTAAGCCCGTCGGTAGAATCCATTGCAATAGCACGAATTGTTTTTTCACCAATATGCTGCTGGCATTCAACAATAAGTGACTGTCCATCAGGTCTTTTAATTTCGAGGGCATCGAGAATGTTTGGTAATTCAGAACCTTCTTTTTCAAAGGTAACGTCAACAACCGGTCCGATTACCTGGCTAATAATTCCAACATTTTTTGACATAAAAAAGTGTATTAGTTCTTTTATTATGAAAGGCTAAGGTTTGAAAAACACAAATTTAGTATTTTTTACTTTTATGATAAGAAATGTACTGATTTATTTTGTGATAATTTTGAAAAAGAAGGAAGAAACAAAAGGCAATAGTGAGAAATTAATGCCTAATTGAGAATTAAGAATTATATTTATCTTTTCAATACAATAAACATGTTTCATATGAAAAAGTTAACACTAATATTTATTTGCTTCTGTTCGTTTATTTTTTTTATCAGCTCTAAGCAATCCTTTGCGCAATCAACCAGATTAGGAGGAGGGATGTCTTTCGGGACGGGTATTGAATATCATCATGTACATACAGGAAATCCGGGTATCCGAATAATTGGAATTCACAATTTCACCGAATTATTTAAATTATCCGCATCATTTACCTGTTTTTTGCCTGATAAAGAAGATTTTTATGACGGGACCCGGTCTTCAACTCTCTGGATGGTTGACGTGGAAGGTCAATATTTTTTATACTCTCGTGACAAGTTTCTGTTTTATGCACTTGGGGGGCTAAGTACTACAGGACTTATTTCAAATTACAAGGGTGAATCACCTGATATTTATCCAGACTATTCTGATCAGGCAATTGGATTTAATCTGGGAGCAGGGGCAAATTTGTCATTTAATGAAACTGTGATTTTTTTCGGGGAAATGAAATATGTAGCAGGCAAATACAACCAACTTATTGTATCAGTTGGAGTATTAATGAATATGGATTGGTTTGGGAAGACGTGAACGCAGTAAGCTTAATTGTTTCTGTTATGCAAAATTTCGAAAAGATCTCTTAATTGTTCTTTTTTATAATCATCAGGAGAAACTTTTTCCAGGTAGCTTTTTGACTTGCTCAAATATTCTTTGGTCAGTTCTTCCGTTATATTCTTAATATTAAGCTCATTGTAAATAGAAAGGAATGTGTTAATTTTTTCATCAGGGTCAAAATCCTTCTTTTTCAATTGGTTATAAATTAGGGTTTTTTGCTCAGATGAGGCTATTTCCAAAGCTTTAACAAGCAGGTAAGTTTTTTTATTAGCAATAATATCACCACAAGGTTTTTTCCCGAAATTTTTCAAATCACCATAAACATCCAACATATCATCCTGGATTTGAAATGCCATACCAAGGTTTTTACCAAAATTATACATATGGTCTGTATCTGCCTGATTTGCACCTCCGATTAAAGCCCCAAGTTTGTTACTGGCTGCGATAAGAACTGATGTTTTAAGTTCAATCATATTTAGATATTCATCCACAGTAACGGTTTGAAGTGCCTCAAAGTTCATGTCATATTGCTGACCTTTGCAGACCGTAATAGCTGTTTGATTAAATAAGTCAATTACAGAAGGAAGGATCTCTTCGTTGCATTTTGTAATATACTTGTATGAGAGAATAGACATTACATCACCTGAGAGAATTGCAATATTCTCATTCCATTTTTTATGGACAGTAGGTTTATTTCTCCTTATCAGGGATTTGTCCATAATATCATCATGAAGAAGTGTGAAATTATGAAACATCTCAATACCCAGGGCAGGCATAATTGCCTTATCAATTTTTCCCGAGAACAATTCGCATGACATAAGGACCAAAGCAGGTCGTAAACGTTTACCTCCGGTTGACAATG
>DAOVLD010000108.1 GCA_030631445.1 Bacteroidota bacterium | reverse complement strand
CCATGGAAAGATAATTCAATTGATTATGCATTAATGGTTACAACAATTTGTTTTGTTGATGATGTGAAAAAATCATTGAGTGAAGTATACAGGGTATTGCAGAATAACAGAAGTTTTATTATCGGATTTGTTGACAAAAACAGTCCTGTAGGTCAGTTTTATCAAAAAAATAAAGAAGAAAGCCTGTTTTATAAGGATGCCACATTTCATAGTACCGAAGAGCTCTACAAATATCTTAAAGAAGCAGGTTTTTCTATAAAAGAAACCCAACAAACTGTTTTTGGTATGTTAAACGAAGTAGTTGATATTCAAAAGCCCAGGGAAGGATATGGTGAAGGAAGTTTTGTGGTGATCAATGCAGTTAAATAATCCGAAATCTCCGGGATGCATTATCCGGAAAAATCAAAAATATTTTCAATTTGACCTATTATGCACTCTTTTACCATAGCTTGTTCGTAAATGAACAAGAGATGTTCGGTTATGATACAGACAGAATGTATGTTCTAATTGGAAGAAAGATTCAAATACGCAGAATATCAGGCAGATAGCATTTTTTGCATAAAGATTGCATACAGATATCAGGATTTATAGGATTGGTTTTTAGTAATTGGTTTTGATTACTCACCACCATGGAAATATTTTGGAAAGAATCTATTCCGGGTCCAAAAGATTATTTTAAGCTGTTCAGAACAACCGGCTGGAATAAATTGTATGGGTTTAATATTGATGAACTTTACTGGGCTATTGATAATAGCTGGTATGTTTTATCAGTTTACCATCTGGAGAAACTGATTGGGTTTGGCCGAATAATTTCCGATGGGATCCATCATGCCCTGCTGGTTGACATTATAGTCCATCCTGACTATCAGAACAAGGGAATAGGGGGGGAGTTGGTTGAAAAGCTTTTGAAGCATTGTAAGCGGTTTAAAATAAGAGATATACAACTATTCTCAACAGAAGGCAAAGCTCAATTTTACAAGAATTATGGGTTTGAACCTCGTCCTGAAAATGCACCTGGTATGCAGTTTCTTGGAAATCCCGATAAATAATTTTTTTCATTTCGAATGAATTTTCTAATTTAAAGGACTTATTAAATGCCTGGTTTCAATGAAAAGGATTGTTCTGTTTTTTATAGCGTTAATATTGGTCCCTGATGGCATTGCACAAACAATCATCTTTCCTTCCTATAAAAACCGGGATAATAAAAATATAGAGATATCACGTATCAGCATAACAGATACACTTACGGTTGTGGAGATGTATTTACTTGCTCCACTGGAAGATATATGGATCTGTGCAGATAAGAATTTTCATTTAAAACCTTATAACTCAAATGATCGTCTGTTTCTTGTGCTGGCAAAGGATATTCCCTTATGTCCTAAAAGGGAAAAAATAACACGTGAAAAGATATACAAGAAATTCCTTCTTTATTTCCCAATACTCAATTCGTCTGTAAAGCGTATAGATATTATTGAAAAGGCCAGAGATGGATTTAATTTTTATGGTGTTTGGCTTGAAGAAAAGCCAGAAGAGCCTTTACCTGATTCATCAAAATACCGGACCCGGGAGCAGTTTGTGAATTATTTTTCTGAGAATCAAAGTAATATTGTCACATTAGAGGGTATTTGGCAGGAAACCTCACGACTTGCTCATTATGTAAGTGCTGATTTTTACGACTATCTTAATGAGAAGGAAGTTAGAGAGCTTGTGATCATGAAAAAGGAGGAACGTTATGTTTGCTATGATATAGAAGGAGGACCATTGGATGCTCATTTTATACCTATAGCTGAAGGCAACAGGTACTTATATAAGAAATATCTCAGGGATATCCGTGAGACAGTTAGTACATTTACCAGGATAAGTAATGAAAGAAAAATCCAAATGTCATATTTCTTCCCTGACAAATATGCCAGGTATCACTATCCTGAAGATATCATGCCCGGCGATCAGCTTGGGATAAAGCTGGAATTATTGAAAGTCTTTCCTGAACCTAAAGAATAATTTATATGCCTTTTTTCATTTGGCATTAAGAAAAATGGAATAAATCACCTAATATGATTGTCTAACAATAAGTAGTGTGTACCTTATTAAGCAAACATTGTTTAATAAAGTGAATTACCGCCATTCGTGTTTCGGACTAACTACTTAAATTCAAACTTATACTAAATCAATAAGACAATTATGAAATTCGTTTTTATTTTTTGGAGGTGGAGGTTCTTTAATCCATGATCAGCTGGCACTGGTGAAGGGCGGTGCTTCAATGGAGGAGATCCTGCTGGAGAGACAGGAATTGGAGACCAGCTATTCCTACTTCACACGCTTCAGTATCTCTTATACTTTTGGTTCGATATACAATAACGTAGTAAATCCACGTTTCGGCAATAGACATAGACATTATTAATCTGCATTATTTTAAGCACTTAAATAAAGCAAGTTAACACCGCCTACAGCTACATACATATCCGGTATCTATTCAATCTGTCTCTTGAATTTTATCTGTGAATACTTTAAAAATATGTGCTATATAGTATTTAGATCAAAGTTTATTTGGCTTGAAAATTGCTCGGAGAATACTTAACTTTTTAGTAATAATTCTTTGGAGTTTTCGTTTATAAACCAGGCAACTTGAATCTATACCTAATATTCTTATTTTATGAAAAAAATATTTGTAGTTAGTGTAGCGATTATCTTCTCACTAACATTATTATCACAGGAAGCAGATACTTCTATGGCACAATACCGGAAGGATGCATTGAAAGTATTCCTGGATTGCCCGTTTTGCGATGAGGACTATATCCGCCGTGAGATATCATTTGTTAATTATGTCCGCGATCGTAAAGTTGCTGACGTACATATTATGGTTACCAGTCAGCGGACAGGCAGCGGTGGAAGGGAGTATGTAATGCATTTCTTTGGGCAGAATGGTTACACAAGGTTAAGTGATACACTTACATATGTTAGTATGACAGATAATACGGAGGACGAAACCCGTTCCGGACAGGTTGAAACTATGAAATTGGGACTGATACCTTTTGTTTCAAAAACTCCCCTGTCGAAGTTCATAAAAATAGACTATAAACCACCTGTTAAAGAGGAAGTTGTTGAAGATAAATGGAATCAATGGGTGTTTCAAACACGTTTAAGTGGTTTTCTGAACGGAGAGAAATCATATAATTATGACCGGATATCAGGCTCCTTTTCTGTAGGCAGGGTTACACCTGAGTGGAAAATTGATTTCGATCTGGATTACCGGGTTAGCAATGATGAGTTTGATACAGGTGACACGATAATTACAAGTTCAAGTAAATCAAAATCATTTGACGGTTTGATTGTCAAAAGTCTCGGTGAACACTGGTCGGTTGGTGGGAGGTTTGATATTTCATCTTCTACTTATCGAAATTATAAATTCAGGGGACTGATTTATCCTGGGATTGAGTTTAATGTATTTCCATATTCAGAGTCAACCCGCAAACAGCTGCTGGTTTTGTATAGCCTGGGATACTCTTATAATAGTTATCAGGATTCTACCATCTATAATAAAATTGATGAAAATCTGTTTGGGCATAGTCTGAATGTTGCAATGGAATTTACCCAGAAATGGGGCTCGATCTATACTTCTATTGACTGGAGTAACTATTTTCATGATTGGTCAAAGAATAATCTATCGTTATTTGTTTCCTTGAATATCCGGATTGCTAAAGGATTAAAGATTGGTATAGGAGGCGGGGCATCCATTATTCATGACCAGTTATCTTTGGTAATAGGCGGGGCTTCACCCGAAGAGATACTGCTACAACGTAAAGAACTTGAAACCAGCTATTCTTATTTTACACATTTCAGTATATCATATACCTTTGGTTCTATCTACAATAACGTGGTTAATCCAAGGTTTGGCAGAGGTGGGGGTATGATGTTTTATTATTGATAAAATATTTAATTATCAGGATGATATAAACTTTTTACGGGATTACCTTCGGGGATCCCAGGTGAGACACCTTACAACGTACAAACAAAACCAAATCCAGCTGGCGCCGGCTTTGGTATTTTTATTTGCCATCACACCTTATGAAAGTAAACTTTCAACGGTGTTCGGCAAAAAAAACCTGGTTATCACCAGGTTTTGTTTGTACTTTGCGGAGAGAGAGGGGTTCGAACCCTCGGTCCCGACAAAGCGGGACAACGGTTTTCGAGACCGCCCCGTTCGACCACTCCGGCATCTCTCCAAATTCCCTGCAAAGATTCATTGAATTTTTTAATTTTCAAAGAATGATAAAATATTATCTTTATCTCGAAAGAGAAATCAGGTGAAAAGGAGAAGGGGCGGAGAAGTAAGAAGTAAATAAAAAAATGTAAATAAAATTAAACACATGAAACCCTTATGCCTGCCTGCAGCAGGCAGGCACTATCGTTTACAACAAGATCATGTATAAAACTTGAGGGTTCCATGGATGATTGAAAATGTTTTTCTAAAAATACATATTACAACTAATTAAAATACAAATGTTTAACTCAATTTTATACTAGTGAAAGTTCTTGTCACCGGTGCTGATGGATTATTGGGAACTAATATTGTAAGGGAATTGTTAAGGAGGAATTTTAATATCAGAGCATTTCTGCAACCTGGCCGCGAAGTAAATACTCTGGAAAATCTTCCTGTTGAAAAGGTTTTTGGTGACCTGCTTAATTCTGAAGATGTAAATAAGGCTGCTAACAGTTGTGATTATATTATCCATACGGCAGCTAATACTTCAATCTGGCCGGCACGGTCAGAAATTGTACGGAAAGTAAATATTGAAGGTACCTTAAATGTAATACGGACATCACTCCAAAATAAGGTAAAAAGATTGATTTATATTGGTACTGCAAACTCGTTTGGTTTTGGTACAAAAAATGATCCAGGTGATGAAACAAAACCTTTCAAGGCAAATAAATATGGTCTTGATTATATCGATTCGAAATATGAAGCTCAACAAATTGTTCTTAATTATGTTAATAAACATGGGCTTAATGCCATTATTCTGAATCCGACTTTTATGATAGGACCGTACGATTCAAAACCAGGTAGCGGAGCATTAATACTTGGTCTGTATAATGGCAAAGTACCCGGATATACTAAAGGAGGCAGGAACTTTTTATATGTAAAAGATGCCGCTTTTGCCATCTGTAATGCTCTTGATAGGGGTAAAATAGGTGAATGCTATATACTGGGTAATGAAAATCTTACTTATGGTGAGTTCAATTGCCTGGTAGGAAAACAATTAGATATTAAAAGTCCGAAATTATTTATCCCTAAACTTTTTATATTACTCTTTGGTTTAATATCTCAATTTATTTCATTAATAACCGGAAAAGCCCCAAATTTGAGTTATCCTATGGCAAGGATAAGCGTTGATACACATTTTTTTAACCCTGAGAAAGCCAGACGAGAATTGGGGTTACCTCAAACTCCTGTATCAGAAGCGATAATTGAAGCATTTGAATGGTTTAAGGCAAATAACTATTTAAAATAATTTACAAAAATACCGGTAAGACTTCCTCACCTTATCACAATTTCTTAATCTATAACTTCTAAACTCTTAATAAAATGAAAGTTGATTTGTTTATTTGTTGATGAGTTTATTTGTAAAGAAAAATTTGAAATTCAATCTTGACTCGTAACCCGTAACACTGCAACTCTGTATCACAGCAACACAATTTTATTGGCATTTATTTACCGGTAATATTTAAAACTGCTATATAGAAACCGGGATCAATTGCCAGAGAAGGATTTATAAATCCAATCTCGGTTTTTGACCACCTTGTAGCTGGATAAAGCCATTTCCCCCCCCGACAAATACACTTTTACCGGCATATCAAATTTATGCACACAATTATTCCAACGATACGATAATTCATTTTGGAATTATTTTTTCCCTTTATCCGTGGTATTAGATATCTGATTTTTTTCTGTCCTTATAAATCAGGTAAAAAGTAATTATAAATGCAACAAAAATAGAAGACATAATGGGCACGTTAAGCGTAATCCATGGTTCTGTAAATATTTTCCATTTAGCAAGTATCTCTACAGCATTCCAGAAAATGATAGCAGTTGGGATAGCGTACCTGATCGCTTTACCCATTTCGTTGATATTCAACAGCTTATATATTAAATAGATTCCGCATCCTAAAGAAAGGACAAAAATAAGATAAGTGACAGGATGGTGAACTCCAAAAATATTTTCATCGTATGCAAGAAGTAATAAAACGTAAAAAGTCCACATAACAAGAACTATTTGAAAAGCTGTCCTGGGACCGTAATTGCGAATTCTCCCCTCTGATATTGGACCTTTCATCAGAGGCAGTTTTCTTCTCAAATAAAGTATAAAATTACATCTTACATCCTCATGATAAAGGAGATAAATAAAAATTACTAAAACAAAGGGCCAGGTG
>DAOVLD010000227.1 GCA_030631445.1 Bacteroidota bacterium | reverse complement strand
TATAAATATTTTTAAAGAATGGTCAGCATTGTTTTAAAAAAAATTGTACTTTTGCACCTCAATTTTATTATTATATAATGTCTAACTTATTAAAAACTAATTATTTTATACATGGATAACAGTACAGAAAAAGAAAAGAATACAATGGTAGATAATCCGGAACCGGATGAAAACCAAATAGGTGAAGAAAAACCTGCCAGGCAAACAGAAAAAGCAGAACTGAAGAATACAGAAAAAGAAGAGGTTAATATAACCGAAGAAACAACAACTAAGAAAAAGGATAAAAAAGTTATTGAAGATAATAAAAAAGTAAAGGAAAAAATTCCTGCCAAAAAAACCAAAAAAGCTGATTTTACTGAAGAAAAGGTTGAACCTGAGACTGATAAGAAAGTTGCTGAAAAGTCTGAATCTGAGACTGATAAGAAAGTTGCTGAAAAGTCTGAATCTGAGACTGATAAGGTAGTTGCTGAAAAGTCTGAATCTGAGACTGATAAGGTAGTTGCTGAAAAGTCTGAACCTGAAACTGATAAGGTAGTTGCTGAAAAGGTTGAACCTGAGACTAATAAAAAAGCCGTCGAAAAGGATGAACCAATAATCGATAAAGAAACTCCAATAGAAACAGATATCGAAAAGAAGCCGGTTTTAGAGAAGAAATCAAAAGAATCAGGGACTGAAGAAAATTCTCAACTTGAGGATTTTGATTGGGAAAGTCTTATGGTGAAAGAGGATGATTATACACCAAAAGTAAGAGCAGAATATGAGAACCTTTATGACGAAACCCTTTCATCTATTGCTGAAAATGAAGTTGTTGACGGTGCTGTAATCTCAATGACCAAAAGAGAAGTAGTTATCAATATTGGTTACAAGTCTGAAGGGGTAGTTAGTTTAAATGAGTTCAGATATAACCAGGAACTTAAAATAGGGGATACCGTTGAAGTATATGTTGAGAGTAAAGAAGACAAAAACGGTCAGCTTATTCTTTCTCACAAGAAAGCAAGAGCATTAAAATCGTGGGACAGGGTAAACGAAGCGCATGCTAAAGATGAAATTATTAAGGGTTATATTAAATGTCGTACAAAAGGAGGTATGATCGTTGATGTTTTTGGAATCGAATCATTCCTTCCGGGTTCCCAGATTGATGTTAAGCCAATTCGCGATTACGATATGTATGTTGGGAAAACTATGGAGTTTAAGGTTGTTAAAATAAACCATGAATACAAGAATGTTGTTGTTTCGCACAAAGCTTTAATTGAGGAAGAATTGGAACAGCAAAAGAAAGAAATCATTGCGAAACTCGAAAAAGGACAAGTTCTCGAAGGAACTGTCAAGAATATTACATCATATGGGGTATTTATTGATCTGGGAGGTGTGGACGGATTGGTTCATATTACAGATCTTTCGTGGGGTCGTGTAAATCATCCTGATGAGATTGTGGAACTTGACAAGAAACTGAATGTTGTGATCCTTGATTTTGATGATAATAAGAAACGAATTGCACTTGGAATTAAACAGCTTACACCTCATCCATGGGAATCACTTGACAAAGATATCAAGGTTGGTGACAAAGTTAAGGGGAAAGTTGTTGTAATGGCTGATTATGGAGCTTTCATTGAGATTGCCCCCGGTGTTGAAGGGCTGATCCACGTTTCTGAAATGTCATGGTCACAACACCTAAGAAGCGCTCAGGAGTTTCTCAAGATAGGTGATGAAGTTGAAGCAGTTATACTTACAATGGACAGGGAAGATCGAAAAATGTCTCTTGGGATGAAGCAACTCAAACCCGATCCATGGGCAAAAATTGAAAAGAAATATCCTGTTGGTTCTAACCATAAAGCCAAAGTGAGGAACTTTACAAATTTTGGAATTTTTGTTGAGATTGAGGAAGGTGTTGACGGGTTGATTCATATTTCAGATCTTTCATGGACAAAGAAAATTAAGCATCCTGCCGAATTTACCTCAATAGGAGCTGATATAGAGGTAGTAGTGCTTGAAATAGATGTAGAAAACAGAAGATTAAGCCTTGGACATAAACAACTGGAAGAAAATCCATGGGAAGTGTTTGAATCGGTATTTACTGTTGATTCAATTCATGAAGGAACTATTGTTGAGGTATTTGATAAAGGTGCTATTGTCACTCTGCCATATGGTATTGAAGGTTTTGTTACTCCAAAACATCTTGTTAAGGAAGACGGATTGCAAGGTAAAGTTGATGAAAAACTGGAATTTAAAGTATTGGAATTTAACAAAGGCGCTAAACGGATTATTTTATCTCATAGCCGTATTTTTGAAGATAAAGACAAACCGGCTAAGAAAACCACCAGAAAATCCGGTTCTTCTGCAGCACGTAAATCGTCAAAAAGAACAAAAAGTAGTCTGGAAAAAACTACTCTTGGAGATATTACTGATCTGGCAGCTTTAAAATCAGAAATGGAAGAAAAAGAGGACAAAATTACCAGAAAAAAGAAAAAATAGTTATATTTAGATTTTAAACCTTAATTTATTATGGATTTTAAAATTGAAAAAAAGGATAATTATACCTTAATACAGGTTCTGGATGAGAAATTGGATACGCATATTGCCCCGAATCTTAAATCGGAACTTGTTCTGATTTCCGGTAACGGAGAGAAAAATATTATTCTCGACCTTAGTAATAGCCGTTATTGTGATTCTTCAGGCTTAAGTGCAATTTTAGTCGCAAACCGGCTTTGTAAAAATGCAAAGGGTACATTTGTACTTACCGGTCTTAACGAAGCAGTTGAAAGACTAATTACCATTTCTCAATTGGATACAGTATTGAATATTGTTGGATCGATTGATGAAGCAGTAAAAATGATTTCGGAATAATCAGAACAAAAGCAAAAGTGGCTTTTACTTTTACTATACTCGGAAGTAGTTCTGCTTTACCAACCTCTAAAAGATTTACGGCTGCTCATGTATTAAATGTGCATGAGCGGTTTTTTTTAATCGATTGTGGAGAGGGAGCACAAATGCAGCTCCGCAAGTATAAAATAAAACTAGGTAAAATAAACCATATTTTTATTTCTCATATTCATGGCGATCATGTTTTTGGACTTTTCGGACTGATATCTTCATTCAATCTGCTAGGCCGTGAAAATGATCTTCATATTTTTGGTCCCCCCGATCTTGAACCAATAATTCATGGTTACTTAAAGGATTTTTATATTAATCTTTTTTTCGAGATTATTTTTCATCCTGTCAATTGTACCAGGTCGGTCAGGATTTACGAGGATGATAAAATTAAGGTGAACACTATACCTATGAAACACAGAATTCCTACGTGCGGTTTCCTGTTCAGAGAACAGAAAAAACTACCAAATTTGAGAAAAGAAATGATAGAGAAATTTGATATCCCGATTTCAAAAAGGCAAGGTATAAAAGAGGGTAATAGTTTTACAACGGAAACTGGTAATGTTGTTCCTAACCATGAATTAGTGATCCCTGCCCCGGAACCCAAAACATTCGCATATTGTAGTGATACATCCTACAATGAGGGTATATTAACGCAAATCAGAAATGTTGATCTTCTCTATCATGAAGCTACTTATGGCTGTGATCTTCAAGAACTGGCAAGAGAAACTATGCATTCAACAGCTAGTGATGCAGCCCGGCTTGCCCGAAAAGCATCTGCTAAAAAACTGGTGATAGGACATTTTTCAGCAAGGTACAAAGATCTTACGCCATT
>DAOVLD010000237.1 GCA_030631445.1 Bacteroidota bacterium | reverse complement strand
TGCTACATTTGTAATGCTTTGATGCACCATTTTAAATTTTCAAAATGATGAAGGAATATAAAATATATGTTAATGGACAGTTTGTAACTACACAAGCTGTTTTAGAGGTCACAAACCCATATAGCAACAAGATATTTGCGAAAACGTACCTTGCCGGACGGGATGAGTTGGAAAACGCCATCTCGGGAGCCGAATCGGTTAAAGAAGAAATGCAAAACCTGCCGTCGTACCGGCGATATGAAATACTCAGACAGATATCAGATACAATAATTAAAATGCGGGAAGATCTGGCACATGTGCTTGCTGAAGAGTCAGGGAAACCTATAAGATATGCATTGGGTGAGGTTGATCGTGCTTCACAGACTTTCCTGGTTGCAGCCGAGGAAAGTAAAAGACTCCCGGGTGGGTATATCTCAATTGACTGGACCTCTAAAGGTGAAGGAAAAGAGGGATGGATCAAATATTTCCCTGTTGGTATGGTAGCAGGAATCTCTCCTTTTAATTTCCCATTGAACCTGGCTGTCCATAAAATTGCTCCTGCAATTGCTTCGGGTAATACAATTATTCTAAAACCTGCAAGATCAACCCCTTTGTCAGTACTGGAACTGGCAAAGATCATCGATAAAACCTCCCTTCCAAAAGGCGCCCTGTCTATTTTACCAATGGATAGAAAAGCCGGCAATCAACTTGTTACAGATGAAAGGTTTAAGCTATTGAGTTTTACCGGTTCGCCTGCTGTTGGATGGAAAATGAAAAAGGATGCCGGGAAAAAGAAAGTTTTACTTGAACTTGGTGGAAATGCCGGGGTGATAATTTCTGAATCAGCTGATCTTGACCTGGCAGTTGAAAAATGTCTGGTGGGCTCCTTTGCATATTCAGGCCAGGTTTGTATCCATGTACAACGAATATTTGTTCATGATAGTGTTTTCGACCAGTTTAAAACAAAGTTTATTAGAAAAGTAAAGGAATTGAAAGCGGGAGATCCGCTTGATCCGGAAACCGAAATATCAGTAATGATAGATGAAGAAAATGCAGTAAGGGTTGATGATTGGGTAAAAGAAGCAGTTGGTAGCGGTGCTGAATTACTATGTGGTGGTGTGAAAAAAGAATCCTTTTTTGAGCCAACGGTCTTAACCGGTACCCAACCCGAGATGAAAGTCTGTTCTCTTGAAATATTCGGACCTGTAATAACACTCGAGAAAATAAACAACTTTGGTGAAGGGATCAATGCGGTGAATAATTCGGAGTATGGTTTACAAGCCGGGGTATTTACAAATGCATTGAATGAAATGGACAGAGCATTCAACGAATTAGAGGTTGGTGGCGTAATACTTAATGATGTTCCAACCTTCCGTGTTGACCATATGCCGTACGGGGGTGTAAAAAATTCAGGTCTTGGAAGAGAAGGTGTCAGATATGCTATATTTGAAATGATGGAACCAAGGTTGCTTGTTAAGCCAGTATAAAAAATGTTAAAAAAAATAAAATTATACTGAATTGCAAGATAGCATTCACGTGTTTATCAAAATAATTATTACTTTTACAACTTTTAATAAGGAAAATGAAACCGGTTTATAGTTGCTACGTATAATATCGGGAACAGGATTTACAGGAGTATTATGGAAGGATTACTGTTTTTAATTAAGGGAATTATGGTAGGATTAGTGGTATCAATACCATTGGGTCCAATGGGGGTTTTATGTTTACAAAGGACTCTTAATAAAGGAAAATCCTCCGGCTTCTCTTCAGGGATGGGAATAGCAACAGCTGATGCTATTTTTGCTTTAATTGCCGGGCTTGGAATATCTTTCATTATTCATTTTCTCAGTGAACAACAACTTATCATTAAAATAATCGGCGGGTTGATTATTGCATTTATTGGTTTAAAAATATTTATTGCTAATCCGGTAAAACAATTTAAGAAACACAGGAGAGAAGGCAAGAATTTATTTGAAGATTTTATTTCAATTCTTTTTATGGCTCTTTCTAATCCGTTTACTATCTTTTTATATATTGCCATTTTTGCCGGTCTTAATTTACACGATGTATCTTCGGGTTATTCTTCTGCCTTGTTGGTTGTAGCAGGCGTTTTTATGGGAGCATCCCTTTCCTGGTTTACAATAAGTACAGTTGTTAATCATTTCAGGGCAAATATTCGATTGAGGAGGCTGATGTGGATAAACCGGATTGCAGGCATAACGATTATTCTTTTCGGAGTTTTTGCAATTTGTAGTCTGTTTGTTCTGCCAACCTAGTTTTTATTTATCCAAATTATCCAAATATTCCTTGCCCTGGTTAGTTTTTTTCTTATACTTACCTGAAAATTTTCCGACTTAATTGTTTTATTAAATTTAAAAACAAACTCGTTATGTATAAATTAAGAACTAACCTGTTTTTATTTTTATCAGGTATTTCGATTTTGCTGGTTTCATGTAAATTGAATGAAGAAAATCTCACTGAGAAGGCAGCCAGAATCCATGATCAGATACTTACCGTTGATACCCATTGTGATACTCCCTTGAGGTTATTGAGATCTGATTACAATTTGGGTGACAAACATGATCCGAGGCAGGGTGGAGGCAAGGTTGATTTCCCAAGAATGAAGGAAGGAGGTCTGGATGCTATATTTTTTGCTGTATTTATTGGGCAGGATGAACGTACCGAAGAAGGAAATGAAAAAGCAAAAAACCTGGCTTTGAAAATTTTTGATGCTATTAAGAATGCTGTAAAGGACAATCAGGATATTGCTCAGATAGCAACCTCACCTGAAGATGCATATAAGATCCAGAATGAAGGGAAACGTGCAATTTTTATTGGTATAGAAAATGGGTACCCTATTGGTAATGATTTAAGCCTGATTGAGAAATTCTATGAGATGGGTGCAAGGTATATTACCTTGTGTCATACAAGAAATAATGATATTTGCGATTCTTCAACAGATTCTGAGGGTCCCGAATACAATGGTTTAAGCGATTTTGGAATTAATGTGGTAAAAGAAATGAATCGCCTTGGAATTATGGTGGACGTTTCACATATTTCCGATTCGGCTTTTTATGATGTACTTAAGACTTCCAGCGCTCCGGTAATTGCATCCCATTCATGTGCAAGAGCTTTGTGCGATAATCCGAGAAATCTTACGGATGATATGCTTAGGAGATTGGCGGAAAGTGGAGGGGTTATTCAGATGTGTTTCTTTTCGGAGTATCTTAGAACTCCTGAGCCATTTCCCGAAAGAGACTCTGCAAGATATGCTCTGCGTGAAAAGTATAAAAATTTTCAAAACCTTTCTGATGCGGAAATGGATAGTGCAAGGTCTGAATGGTATGCTATCGACAGGGAATTTCCTCCTGAGCTTGCAACTGTTACTGACATGGTAGATCATATTGACCATATTGTTGAGATGGTTGGTATCAACCATGTTGGTATCGGGACAGATTTTGATGGAGGTGGTGGATTGAAAGATTGCTACGATGTAAGCGAAATGGGGAATGTAACCCTTGAACTTTTAAAAAGAGGATATAAACCAAAAGAAATAGAGAAAATATGGGGTGACAATTTGATGCGTGTATTCCGTAAAGTCAGGGATAT
>DAOVLD010000082.1 GCA_030631445.1 Bacteroidota bacterium | reverse complement strand
TGTACCTAAAACAATGGCTGAAGATTTAAATGGTAATATCTGGATAGGAACCACTTCGGGTGTTTTTGTCGTTGAAAAAGACAGTATTAAAAAACATTACTCAAGATCTGACGGATTACTTTCAAATATTGTTTCAGTTATCAATGTAGACAATAACAATAACATATATATAGGTTCAAATAACGGTTTGAATATATTCAACCAGTCTGAAAATAAAATATATACTTACACTGAAAAAAACGGGTATGTGGGTATTGAAACAAAAGACAATGCATCTTTTATGGATACTGATGGCAATTTGTGGTTTGGAACAGCAAATGGTGTAACAAAATATGATCCAGGTAAAGCCAGGAAAAGTATTTCCGAACCATTACCTCATATAAAGTCCCTGAAAGTAAATTATGAATCCAGAGTTATGGCTCCCGGAATGAACCTGAGCCATTTAGAAAAATCATTAATATTTGATTATTACAGCATTTGCCTTTCAAACCCCGATGCAGTACGATACAAAATTATGCTAAAAGGTGCTGAAGATAACTGGCGACCGGAAACAACGACAACAAGGGCAATTTATCCTTCCTTAGCCCCCGGTAAGTATTCATTTAAGGTAATTGCAAAAAACAGCTCCGGCACCTGGAGTTCCGAACCGGTTACTTACGATTTTACCATCAGACCCCCGTTTTATCAATCATGGTGGTTCATCCTCGGATGTATAATTCTCACTTTTGTTGCTGTTTTCGTTTATATTAAAGTCAGGGAACGTAATTTGATAAAAGAAAAACAAATTCTTGAAAAGAAAGTAGCTGAACGAACTGCCGAGGTTGTTCAGAAGAGTGAAGAAATTGAACAAAAAAACAAAGATATTACCGCCAGTATACGCTATGCAAAACGGATTCAAAAAGCTATTCTCCCACCGGAAGATTCTATTCCTGAAGCTTTTATCCTTTTTAAACCAAAAGATATTGTAAGCGGAGATTTTTACTGGCTTCATATTTCTGATTCGAAGCAGTTCATTACAGCTGTTGATTGTACAGGACATGGTGTTCCCGGAGCGTTTATGTCATTAATCGGACATAATTCCCTTAATAAGATTGTTAAAGAATATGGTTTTACAGAACCTGCAGCAATTCTTGACCAGCTTAACGATGAGGTATCCGGAACACTTACTCAGCAAAGTGACAGTGATGAGGTTATGGATGGCATGGACCTTTCTCTTATTGTTTATGATTTTAAAACAAGAGAAATACAATATGCCGGAGCTTATAATGCCCTTTATTTAATAAGGGATGGCGAACTTTTTGAAACAAAAGCTGACCGGTTTTCTATTGGCTTGTCGTCTATTAAAGTAGGCCAAAAATTCACGAACCATACTATAAAGGTTAAAAAAGGAGATCTGTTTTATCTTTTTTCAGATGGTTATGCTGACCAGTTCGGAGGAATTCACGGTAAAAAATTTAAAACAAGAAATGTTAAAAAACTTCTTCTTTCTATTCAACATATGAGCATAAATGAACAAAAAGAACATCTGGACAAAACTATAGAAGAATGGAGAGGAGACCTGTCACAAATAGATGACATATTATTTATCGGTATGCAAATAACAACCTGATATTTCAATATTAAAAGAAGATAGCTTTCTCGCCACCACTCAATTTCACTATCACATAGTTATCTTTGCTCTTTGCTCTTCATTTCACAGCAGCAAAGGTTCTTGCTTTAACACTCCAGGGCGGCGATTTTTGTATTGCACTCATAATTTCAGATGGTTTTTCAATTACGCTCCACATGTTTCGGTGTACTTCGCGTAAAAAACTTTCATTAATCATTTTTTCCAGGAATGTCAATAACGTATTATAATAACCTTTAGTGTTAAGGATGATTATTGGTCCGGTATATAGCCCTAACTGTTTCCAGGTAATTGCTTCCATAAGTTCTTCTACCGTTCCACAACCTCCGGGAAAAGCGATAAGAGCTTCACTTTGATTAAGTATTGTCTCCTTCCGTTTATGAATTGAATTAACAACAATCATTTTCTTAATGTTCTCGTCATGCCAGTTTTCTTCTTTCATAAACCTGGGAATAACACCAATGATCTTTCCATTATCCCTGTGTACCCGTGTTGCAATCTGGCCCATTAGTCCATATTTCCCTCCTCCAAAATATATAGTTATATCATTCCTTACAAGGATACCGGTTAATTCATCAGCAGCTTTAAAATACTCCTGATCAATTCTTGGACTTGAAGCGCAGAAAATTCCTGCAGTTGTTATTTCAGACATGATAAATAAAATAAAGATTATTTCAAAAAGGGAGCTAATTAAAACAACGATGAAGTAAAAATTTTCTTATAACAAAGGTTTAAGCTTTGAAATAAAATTACTTTTAGGAACGGCTCCCACTTGCTTATCAACCATTTTTCCGTTCTTAAAAAACATAACAGTAGGAATATTCCTGATCCCAAGTTTTGATGAGATACCCGGATTACTATCTACGTCTACTTTTGTCACGAGAACCTTCCCATCATACTCTTCACCAATCTCCTTTATAATTGGGTTTACCATTCTGCATGGACCACACCATTCTGCCCAAAAATCAATAATAACAAGTTTATCTGATTTTAATACAACTTCTTCAAAATTTGAATCATTTACTTCAACTGTCATGATAATAGTTTTTTTTATTCTTTCGTTACTAATTGATATTTGATGGTTCTTCAGGATAATTCATGGTTTTCCCGGAAAAATATTATTTGAAATTATAAACAAAAATAGGTGCGAATATAATTCAATTCAGTTTAAACCCAATATTGTTATTTTTTTCCAGGAAATTAATAAAATTGTCTGACAAATAAATTCTCCTTGTTCTGGAGAACATTTCAATATTATATTTCCCTTCGTTATCATAAATACTGAATTTCACCGTGGTTTTTCCATTGTTTTCTTTAGTAATCCGGTCAAAATCATCAATAAATTCAGGTGTTATTTCACTTATCGGCATTTCTAATGAGATGGAATTAATAAGTTCTTCCTTTACATCAGGCAAAAGATGTATTTTTTTCACCTTAAATTCCAACTCGTCATTATTGTAATATTTTGGCTGGACTTTCCCTTTTATCAGTAAAAAATATCCTACTTCAAAATATTTTCTATAATTAATATAATCGTTGCTAAACATTGCAAGCCGGTATGTATCTGTATAATCCTGAATAGTAAGAACTCCATATGGATTCCCTTTCCTTGTTGTGTCATTCTTTATATCGGTAACTATTCCTGCCACTGTTAATTCCTTATTTCTCAAAGATTTAGGATCATTAAGTTGTGCCAGTGAAGCATTGCAAAATTTATCTATTTCAAGCTTGAAGTCATCCAGCGGATGTGCAGAAAGAAATATTCCAATAACTTCCTTTTCTTTATTTAGTTTTTCCAGTTTTGACCAGTCAGTAACCTGGGGTATTTCAGGCTTTATTATTTCAAATCCCTGAGTATCCCCAAATAATGATATTTGAGAACTGTTTTTTTCATTTTTTATTTTATTTCCATATCTCAAAAGATTTTCAATAAAAGAAATCTTTTTATTATCCAGACCGAAAAACTGTCCTCTACTAATATCTTTAAAGTTATCAAAGGCTCCTGCCATAGCAAGGGCTTCAAAGTTTTTCTTATTAACTGCAAACAGGTTTATTCTTTCAACAAAATCATAAACATCTCTGAACAATCCATTTTTCTCCCTTTCTGTTATGATTTGCCGGGCTGCATTTTCCCCCATTCCCTTTATTGCTCCAAGACCGAAAGGGATATTCCCCTCCTTATTTACAGTAAATTTTATATCACTCTCATTCACGTTCGGGCCAAGAACCAGGATTCCCATACGTTTGGTTTCATCCATGAACAGGGTGATTTTTTTAATATCATTGACATTTCTGCTAAGAACTGCAGCCATATATTCTGCAGGAAAATGAGTTTTCAGGTAAGCCGTTTGATATGAAACAAAAGCATAACAAGTAGAGTGTGATTTATTAAACGCATACTGTGCAAAAGCTTCCCAATCCTGCCAAATTTTTCCAACAATACTTACGTCATATCCATTGGTTTTGCAGCCTTCGAAAAATTTTTCTCTGAGCTCATCCATCACCTTCTTTTTCTTCTTTCCCATAGCTTTCCTCAAAGAGTCTGCCTGACCACGTGAGAATCCAGCCATAGCCTGAGAAAGTTGCATCACCTGCTCCTGGTATACAGTAATACCATATGTATCCTTCAGATATTCTTCCATTACCGGAAATTCATAACGAATTTTTTCCTGTCCGTGTTTTCTGAAGATGAACCTGGGAATATGTTCCATTGGTCCAGGCCTGTACAATGCATTCATAGCAATAAGATCCTCAAACCTGTTAGGTTTAAGTTCCTTCAGGTATTTCTTCATTCCGTCTGATTCGAACTGGAATATCCCGGTAGTATCACCGCGGCTATATAATTCATAAGTTTTTTCATCATCAAGAGGAATGTTTTTTATATCAATATCAATCCCTTTTGATTCTTTTATATTCTTAACAGCATCCCTGATAATAGATAAAGTTTTCAACCCCAGGAAATCCATTTTCAGCATTCCTACATCTTCAACATGACTGCCATCAAATTGTGTAACAAGTAAACTTGATTCTTTACTTGTTGATATTGGAAGATGCTCGATAAGTTTGTTTTTTCCGATTATTATACCACAAGCATGCAGACCGGTATGGCGAACTGATCCTTCAAGAATTTCGGCAAATTTAAGAGTTTGTGAAACCAGCTCACTTCCTGATGTTCGTTCAGCTCTAAGTTCGGGAACCTCACTATAAGCTAATTTTAATGTAGTTCCCGGTCGTTCAGGTACTAATTTAGCCAGCCTGTCAGCTTCTGCTAAAGGAAGTTTTTGAATTCTGCCAACATCCCGTATTGCCATTTTTGCAGCCATTGTACCAAAGGTTATAATATGAGCGACATATTCTTGCCCATATTTTTCCACAACCCATTTAAGTACCTGATCACGACCATCTTCGTCAAAATCAATATCAATATCAGGCATCGAAACTCTATCAGGATTCAGAAACCTCTCAAAAAGAAGGTTATATTTCAATGGATCAATATCAGTAATTCCGGTACAGTATGAAACAACCGAACCGGCTGCTGATCCTCTTCCCGGACCAATGGAAACGTCCATTTCCCTTGCTGCATTAAGAAAATCCTGTACAATCAGAAAATATCCCGGATAACCCATTTTCTTTATTACAGATAACTCAAAATCTATCCTTTCCTTAATCTCAGCTGTAATATTGTCATATCTCGTTTTTGCACCTTCAAAGGAAAGAAAACGAAGGTAATCATCCTCATCCTCAAAGCCTTCAGGAATGCTAAAATCAGGCATGACAGGTTTATGATTAAGCTCATAATCATCAATTTTTTCAACAACTTCAACTGTATTCTCAAGTGCTTCAGGAATATCAGAGAATATCTCACTCATCTCCTGTGGCGTTTTCAGGAACTCCTGCTTTGTATACCTTAACCTGTCAGGGTCATCCAGTTCCTTGCCGGTGTTCAGACAAATAAGTCTGTCGTGGGCTTCTGCATCTTCAGCATTGATAAAATGGACATCGTTGGTAGCAATTAACTTAATGTTAAACTTTTCTGATAGTTCAATTAATTTTTTATTAACGATAACCTGTCGGGAAAAAGTGTCACTGTCAATCTCAGGATCACCGGTTTCGTGCCTTACTAGTTCAAGGTAATAATCATCACCGAAAATATCCACGAATTCTTTTACCACCTCTTCAGCTTTTTCACCTTTCCGGTTTAAAATTACAGAAGGTAATTCTCCCCCAAGACAGGCAGAGGATGCAATAATACCTTCACTATATTTACGTAGCAGTTCCTTGTCTATCCTGGGTTTATAGTAGAACCCTTCAATCCACGCAAGGGAAACCATTTTAATCAGGTTCTTATACCCTTTCATATTCTTAGCCAGAAGTATGAGATGGAAACCAGCCCGATCCTCTTTTTCATCCTTTTTGAAGCGGCTATTACCGGCAACATACATTTCACAACCTAATATTGGTTTAATTCCTTGTTTTTTTGCTTCGTTATGAAATTCCTTGACACCGAACATGTTTCCATGGTCAGTGATGGCTATGGCTTTCATCCCTGTTGCTTTAACCTTCCTGATCAACTCCGGAATATTTGCTGCCCCGTCAAGAATAGAGTATTGTGTATGTACATGAAGGTGTGCAAAGTCAGTCATAACCGTATCATATTCAGCATTAATTTGTTTTTAATTAAAAGAATTGAGAAAGATTGACGATTGCGGAATCGTTTACAAAATTACACAAAACACAATGTTAAAAAACAGATGTTGAAAAGTATTGAATAACTATCATTGCCATGTTTGCTTTTTCAATAAATACATTTAAAATTAATTGTTAAACTAAATAAAAATGTATCTTTGCACCCACTATTTTTTCAGGTAGATAATTTATTAATTAAAAGCGTAGAGAATGCCAGCAAAAATCAGATTAGCACGACATGGACGAAAAAAAAGTCCTTATTACCACATTGTGATATCTGATAGCAGGGCGCCACGGGATGGCAGATATATTGAACGGATCGGCATGTACAATCCGGGAACAAATCCTGCTACTATTAAATTGGATTTTGATAGAGCATTGGAATGGCTGCAAAAAGGTGCTCAACCTACTGATACATGTAGAGCTATCTTATCATATAAAGGTGTTTTATTTAAAAATCATCTTCTAAACGGAGTCAAAAAAGGAGCTTTTTCTGAAGATGAAGCAGAAGTCAGATATAATACATGGTTTAAGGAAAAAGAGAATGAGATTCAAACTAAGAAAAGCAAAATTGTAAAAGCTCTGGAAGAGGAAGAGAAAAAACGTTTTGAAGCTGAAAAAAAGATCAAAGAAGCTAAAGCAGTTGAGATAGCAGAAAAAAATGCTGAATTAGCAGAAGAGGAAAAAGCTGAAGCTGCAGAAGAAACCCCTGAGGAGGTACCTGAAGAGAAAAAAGATCAGGAATTAAGCGAGAAAGAGACGCCCGAAAAGCCAAAAGAAGAGAAAAAAGATCAGGAATCAAGCGAGATAGAGACGCCTGAGAAGCCAAAAGAAGAGAAAAAAGATCAGGAATCAAGCAAGATAGAAACACCTGAAAAACCAAAAG